>JACQAO010000005.1 GCA_016194935.1 Betaproteobacteria bacterium | reverse complement strand
GGCGTCGTCGGGACTGCGGCCAAGTACCTTGATCTGGCCGAGGGTCAGGTTCTCGGTGATTTTCATGTGCGGGAACAGTTCGAAATTCTGGAACACCATGCCGATGCGCGCGCGCAGTTTGGGTAGGTTGGTCTTGACATCTCCGACGGAGATGCCGTCGACGACAATCTCGCCTTGCTGGAACGGCTCAAGCGCGTTGACGGTCTTGATCAGCGTCGATTTACCTGATCCGGACGGGCCGCATACCACCACTACTTCGCCTTTTTTGACATGGGTGGAGCAGTGGCTGAGCACCTGAAAACTGCCGTACCACTTGCTCACGTCTTTAATCTCGATCATGTTCGGATTTCCTCGGTTTGATCAGGTGCGCGTTTACACACTTACATACTTACACTTAGCGCACGATGGCGATTCTGTGCTGCAGGCGCTTGACCATGAACGACAGCGTGTAGCACATAATGAAATAGACGATGGCGACGAACAGGTACATCTCGACGATGCGGCTGTCGCGCTGGGCGATCTTGACGGCAGCGCCGACGAAATCGGTGACGTTGAGCAAGGACACCAGCGACACGTCCTGAAACAGGATGATGGACTGGGTCAGCAGCACCGGCAGCATGTTGCGGAACGCCTGGGGCAGGATGATCAGTTGCATCGCCTGCCAGTAAGTGAGGCCCACGGCGTACGCCGCACCCACCTGGCCGCGTGAAATGCTCTGGATGCCGGCGCGCATGATCTCGCAGAAATACGCCGCCTCGAACATGATGAAGGTGATATAGGCGGAGCGTTCGGGACCGATTCGCGGCGGCAGTTCCCAGCCCATCAGCTTTTGCACCAGCACCGGCACCAGGAAATAGAACCAGAAGATAACCAGCAGCAGCGGCAGCGAGCGCATCAGGTTGACATAGCCCGCGGCGGCGAGCGCCAGCGGCTTGAACGACGACAGGCGCGCCATTGCCAGCAGCGTGCCGAAGACCGTACCGCCAAGCGCCGCGACCAGCGTCAATTGCACGGTGTATTGCAGTCCCCGCATCAGATAGGGCAGGGCGCGTTCGATGACGGCGAAGTCGAGGCCGCCCATCACTTGCCTCCGCCGATATAGCCCGGCACCGCCACGCGCCGCTCGATGAACGCCATCACCCGGTTGGCGGAAAATGCGATCAGCATGTAGATCAGCGTGGCCGCGGCAAACACTTCGAAATAGCGGAACGTCATCTCGGCCATTTCGCGGGTGCGGAAGAACAACTCGACCAGGCCGATTGAATAGGCCACTGCGGTATTCTTGATCAGGTTCATCACCTCGGAAGTAAGCGGCGGGATGATGATGCGGTAAGCCATCGGCAGCAGCACATAGCGATAGGTCTGCGTCTGGGTCAGGCCGATGGCGTAGCCGGCATTGCGCTGACCCTGGGACAACGACTGAATGCCCGAGCGCACCTGCTCGGCGATGCGCGCGGAGGTGAACAGGCCGAGGCAGACGATAGCAGTGAGGAATTGAAAGTCGGTCGGATCTGCCGCGATGACCCAGGCTTTTACCGCCGGGATCACGTTCGGCACCACGAAGTACCAGATGAAAAACTGTACGATCAGCGGAATATTGCGGAACAGCTCGACATAGGCGTCGCCCAAGCGCACCAGCCAGCGCTTGTCAGTGGTGCGTACCACGCCGATGATCGAGCCCAGGGTGAAAGCCAGGATCCAGGCGAAGAAAGCGGTACCCAGAGTCCAACCCAGGCCGGATGCCAGGTTCTGCCACCAGGCGATGCCTTCGTCCGGTATCTGCTCAAGAAAGATTCCGAAGTTCATCGTTGCTCCGGGTGTATTGAAAAAGCCGGATGGCTGGTCTGCGTCATCCGGCTTTGTTCCATGCGCTTGGAGTTACTGCACGCCTTTGTCGTTCGGGTTCTTGAAGGCCTCGCGGATCGGCGGCGTCATCGGGAAATTCATGTTGATGCCCTTGGGCGGAATGGGGCTGGTGAACCACTTGGCGTAAATCTTGTCGATCTCGCCCGATTTCATGATCGCGCCTACGGTCTTGTCGACCAGCGCCTTGAACTGCGGATCGTCCTTGCGCAGCATCATGCTGTAGGGCTCCTGACGCAGCGACTCGGGCAGGATTTTGTAGGCTGCGGGATCCTTGGAGTTGGCAATCTGGCCGGCGAGCAGGATGTCGTCCATGATGAACGCCGAGGCGCGGTCGTCCGCCAGCAGCAGGAAGGATTCGGCGTGATCCTTGCCGTAGATTTCCTTCACCGCGACGTCCTTGGTTTTCTCATAAGCCTTGATCAATGGCACTGAGGTTGTACCCGAGGTGGTGGAAACGGTCTTGCCGTTGAGATCGGCGAACGTGTTGATGCCGGAGTTCTTTTTCACCGCCGCCGTCACGTTGATGACGAAATAGGTGGGGCCGAAGGACACTTGCTGCTGCCGTTGCACCGAGTTGGTGGTCGAGCCGCATTCCATGTCGATGGTGCCGTTTTGCAGCAGCGGGATGCGGTTGCTGGAAGTGACCGGCTGCAGGTTCACCTTGAGACCGGGCATTTTCAGATCCGCCTTGACTGCGTCGACGACCCGCATGCACAGCTCCATGGCATAGCCGATCGGCTGCTGCTTGTCGTCAAGATAGGAAAATGGAATCGACGACTCGCGGTAGCCGACGGTGAAGCTTCCCGTTTCCTTGACTTTCTTCAGGGTGCCGGTGAGTTCCTGCGCGGCGGCACTGGTGACGAAGCCGGCAGCAACGATCACTGCGGCAATGGTCATGATTTTTTTCATTGGATCATCTCCTTGGTGGGCATAGTTGGTTAAGCGACATTTCGGGTACTACGATACCGGGCCGGGTGGCGGCCCAACTACGATTGAATTTGTAATGATACAGTTTAATCCGATTTGCACCCGTAAAATCCACGGAACGGACGTCAATCTGACAAATTTTCCGGGACGTCCGCTAGCCACGCAACCATCTCGATTTCGATCAGGTAGCCGAAATGCAATTCAGGAACCGGTACGACTGACCGTGCCGGCCGGTGCGAGCCGAAGCATTCTGAGTAGTGCGTGTTGAAGCTCTGCCAATGTTCTATGCCGCGAATGAAAACGGTGGTTTTAACGACATCCACAAAGCGACAGCCGGCTTCGGCGAGCGCCACGCGGCAATTATCGAGCGATTGTCTTGCTTGCACGCCAAACGGTGCGTCTTTCAAGGTATGCCCCTGTGCGGTCACCGGCAACTGCCCAGACACAAAAACCAGGCCGCCGGCACGCACTGCGTGCGAGTAGTGACCACCTGGCGCGGTCATGCTTTTTGGATTCATGAAATTCACCCCATCTACCAGCCGGAAAAACGTGGCCACACTTCATTCACTGCGCTGCGGCTGCGAACGACGTGATAGCACTGGTGTTGAGCGCCAGTGGCGCAGGCATGGTTGGGCAATATTCGCAGTAACGTGCCGACGGGTAGATGAGGGATAAGCGCCGGGTCACCCGAGCGATGCGCAATCACGCCGTGTTCCTGGTTGGCTTCGACCATGATGACGCCATCGAGCGGCGTACCGTCCAGATTGCACACCAGGCCATATCCCTGGTCTATGGATTGTTTGGCGGTGCCGCGGTCGCGCGACATGGCCATCCAGCCTGCGTCGACAAGGATCCAGCCGCAGTCGGCGCGATGGCCGATCACGGTCGTCAGTACCGAGAGTGCAATGTCATCGATTTGGCACACGCCGAGGCCTGCCATCACTAAATCAAAGAAGGCGAACACGCCTGCGCGCACTTCAGTCACGCCTTCTAGATTCTCGGCGAATGTCGCGGTCGGAGTGGAGCCGACGCTAACAACCGGGCAGGGAAATCCGGCTTCAATCAGGCGATGGGCGGAACGCACGGCGAGGCGGCGTTCCTGCTCTGCCATCGTGCGAATCGCATTGATGTCTGTGCAACTGTAAGAACCGCCCGCATGCGTCATAACGCCGCGCAGGCGCACTCCGCCTTCATGCAGGATGTGCGCTACCGTAATCAGATCGGTCGATTCAGGCTTGATACCAGCCCGGTGGCCGTCGCAGTCTATTTCGATCAACACGTCAAACGTATGGCCGGTTGCCTGTGTTTTGGCGGCGATGGCATGTGCCGCCTCTGCATTGTCAAGAATCACCGTCAGCCGCGCACCCATCGCGCGCAGGCGCAGCACATGATCGAGCTTGTTCGGTGTAATCGACACCGCATAGAGGATTTCGCGGATGCCATGTGCAAAAAATTGTTCGGCTTCCTTCAGCGTCGAAACAGTGATAGGCCCCTCTGGCGTACTGATCATGCAACGCGCCACCTCGAATGACTTCGAGGTTTTCACATGCGGGCGAAAGGCGACGCCTAATTTTCCGATGTGTGCAAGCATGCGTGCGACGTTACGCTCGAATTTGACAGCATCGAGTACCAGCGCGGGAGTTTCCAGGGCTTGCAAGTTCATGGCGATCAGTCGTGATATAGAGGGGTTGGGCGTACTATTTTCACAGCATCGTACCTATCACATGAGTTCATGTGGTTAAATTGAAATCAAGTTATCATTTAGTTATACTTAATTATGCAGGAAGCAGACACCCTCCGTTTTTTTGTTACCATCGTGAGGCATGGCAGCCTGGCGGCTGCCGCGCGCGCTCTGGATTTGACCCCTTCCGCCGTGACACAGCGATTGCAGGCGCTCGAAGCCCGCCTGGGCGTGCGCTTGTTGCACCGCAGCGCGCGCCGCATACATCTGACCGACGAGGGTGAGCTTTACTACACCGTAAGCGCACGCCTCACGCAGCAATACGACGAGTTGATCGACACCCTGCAATCGCGCCGCCTTTTGGTGAGCGGTCGACTGGTGGTGCATGGGCCGTTAGGTTTCGGGCGACGTTACCTTGCGCCGATGATTGCGCAGTTCCACGCTGAACACCCGCAACTGCAAATTACGCTCACACTTTCGGACAAGAATATCGATCCTGAGGCAGCGCTATTCGATGTGATCGTGCATATTGGTGAATTGAAGGATTCGTCGCGTGTTGCTTATCCACTCGCGCCAAACCGACGTTGGGCTTGTGCTTCGCCCGGCTATCTAAAACGGCACGGCACGCCCGCTTCACCTGCCGATCTGGTACACCACGCCGCGCTGGTGCTGCGAGAGAATGAAGAGGATGTGACCCTGTGGCGCTTTAGTTCGAAAGGCCGCGAGCAGTCTGTGCGGGTCAGCCCGGCGCTGGCAAGTAATGATGGTGGTGTGATCAAGCAGTGGGCGTTGATGGGCAAAGGCGTGATGGTGCGCTCCGAGTGGGATGTGGCAGAAGAGGTGCGCAACGGCAAGCTCGTGCGCTTGATGCCTGGCTGGCTGTTACCGGCGGCGGATGTGGTGGCACTGGTCCCGCAGCGCAAAGGAAAATCAGCGAGGGTTGAAGCATTCTTGCAGTTCATTGCATTGCAATTCAAGCCGCATCCACCCTGGCGTGGCGCCAGATGATCGGTTGACTGTTTCTGTGTCACTCAGACGGGAATCCGTTCAGACTTGAGTCTGCCCAATGCCAAATACCCAATGACGTATTGTTTCGGGTGTAAAATCCAGCATCCAAACTCAAGCCGAATATTGTTGGCAGTGACCCGCATGCGCCAGATTAATCACCTGATACTTTCCCCCCGCTTTCCTTTTTTCACCGTGCTGCTGGTTGGTGTGGCAATGGTTGTCTGCGGAGTGATACTTGCTCAACTGCTGCGGCTGGCTGCCTGCCCGCTATGTATCCTGCAACGCATGCTGTATATCGTCCTGGCGCTGTCGGCGGGCTTAGGATTGCTGGTGTTCAAATACCCGGCCGGGCGCAGACTGGCGGCCTTGCTGATGACCGCCAGCGCCGCTACAGGAGTCTTCGTCGCCGGCTACCAGACCTATATTCAGCGTTTTGCCCAGGATACCGTGTGCAGTAACCAGGTGGCCTGGTGGGAAGCATTGGTGGATTGGGCCGGTGAGATTGCGCCGCGCTTGTTCTACGCCAGTGGCTTGTGTTCCGATCCGGCCTGGAAATTTATCGGGCTGTCCATCGCCGAATGGTCGATGCTGGCTTTCAGTGCACTTACGCTGCTTTCGTTCCGGGCGTTGTTGCGCCGCGAATAACGCCCGCGACAAAAAAGCCGGGAAGTCTACCCGGCTTTTTAATTATCTCAGCTACTGGTTTCGACAGGGCCGGTTTGTTCCGGCTGGTCCAGTAGTTCGACCAAGGCCATCGGCGCATTGTCGCCAAGACGAAAACCCATCTTGAGGATGCGCAGATAACCGCCGTTGCGCTGCGCGTAACGCGGACCAATTTCAGCGAACAGCTTGACCACCATCTCGCGGTCACGCAGGCGGTCGAATGCCAGGCGCCGATTGGCCAGACTGGGCTTCTTTCCCAGGGTGATCATGGGCTCCACCACGCGGCGCAATTCCTTGGCCTTGGGCAAGGTGGTCTGGATGGTTTCATGGCGCAACAGCGAGTTGGTCATGTTACGCAACATCGCCAGGCGATGTGAGGAAGTGCGATTTAGCTTTCGCAAGCCGTTACCGTGACGCATGATGCTACCTCGTATTTATGCGGTCGCCGCTGAGTGTTGAAGTGCTGACTTCGGCAAGCGACCGGTTAATGGTTATCGAGAGGGTTGAAAAATTAAGACAGCAATTAAGACAGCTTCTCCAGGCCCAGCGGCGGCCAGCTTTCCAGTTTCATGCCCAGGGTCAGGCCGCGCGAGGCAAGGACTTCCTTGATTTCGTTGAGCGACTTGCGGCCAAGATTGGGAGTCTTGAGCAGCTCCGCCTCGGTGCGCTGGATCAGGTCGCCGATGTAATAAATGTTTTCGGCCTTCAGGCAATTTGCCGAGCGTACCGTCAGTTCCAGATCATCCACCGGGCGCAGCAGGATCGGGTCGACAGCAGTTTGTTTCGGCGTCTCGATGGACATCGGCGTGCCTTCGAGGTCGGCAAATACCGACAACTGTTCCATCAGGATGCGCGCAGCGTAACGAATCGCTTCTTCCGGATCAATGGAGCCGTTGGTCTCGATGTCGATGATCAGCTTGTCGAGGTCGGTGCGCTGTTCGACGCGGGCTGATTCGACCGCATAACTGACGCGGCTGACCGGGCTGAACGAAGCGTCGAGCACGATGTGGCCGATGCCTTTGGTTTCCTTGTTGCTCGGGCGCATGGTCGCCGGCACGTAACCACGCCCAGCTTCGATCTTGATGTGCATGTCAAGCTTGCCGCCGGGGGCGACGTGCGCGATCACATGGCCGGGATTGATGATCTCGACATCGTGGCTGACTTCGATATCCCCGGCGGTGACGACGCCTTCGCCTTTTTTGCTCAGGTGCAGCAGCGCTTCGGAGCGGTTGTGCAGTTTCAGCACCACACCCTTGATGTTGAGGAGGATGTCGACCACATCTTCCCGCACGCCGTCGAGCGTTGAGTACTCATGCAACACGCCCTCGATGGAGGCTTCGGTGGGTGCATAGCCGGGCATGGAGGAGAGCAGGATACGGCGCAGGGCATTGCCCAGGGTGTGGCCGTAACCGCGCTCGAAAGGCTCCATGACCACGCGGGCATGAACCGGGGAGAGCGTTTGCACGTCGATGATACGTGGTTTTAGAAGTGCGCTGCTTTGCATCTGCATTCCTCTGTGTGGAAGCGTCTCTGGCGCGGTTGAGTTGTCTGTTGCCGTTCAACACTCAACTGCCCGGAGAACGCTGGTTAGCGCGAGTAAAGTTCGACGATCAAGCCTTCGTTAATCGTTGCCGGCAATTCCGGGCGTTGCGGGTAGGCCTTGAATACGCCTTTGGCGGCTTTGGCGTCGACTTCCAGCCATTCCGGATAACCGCGTGATTCGGCGGCAACCAGCGCTGCCTTGGTGCGTAGTTGACCGCGTGCGCTGTCGGTCAGTTGCACCACATCGCCGGGGCGGACGTTGTACGAAGGAATATTGACGCGCCGGCCATTCACCAGCACTCCGTTGTGCCGCACCACCTGGCGCGATTCGGCGCGCGAACCGCCAAAGCCCATGCGATAAGCGACGGTGTCGAGGCGGCCTTCGAGCAGTTGCAACAGGTTCTCGCCGGTCTGTCCCTTGCGGCCTTCGGCGCTGGCGAAGATTCTGCGGAACTGGCGCTCGAGAATGCCGTAAATGCGCCGGACTTTCTGCTTCTCGCGCAGTTGGGCGCCGTAGCCGGAAAGACGCTGACCGGACTTCTGGCCATGCTGGCCGGGCGCATAAGCGCGACGTTCGACCGAGCATTTGTCCGTAAAGCACTTCTCGGCTTTGAGGAACAGCTTCTCGCCTTCACGACGGCACTGGCGGCACTTGGGATCAAGATTGCGGGCCACAGTTTACTCCTTGAGTTCAATCATTAGCATTGGCTTTGTACTTTTGTATGCTTGTATACGGCAACGCTTAGATGCGGCGGCGCTTGGGCGGCCGGCATCCGTTATGGGGGATCGGGGTAATGTCGGTAATGCTGGAAATCTTGATGCCGAGCGCATTCAGCGCCCGCACCGCCGACTCGCGTCCCGGGCCGGGGCCCTTGATACGCACTTCGAGGTTTTTCACGCCGCATTCCAGCGCTGCCTTGCCGGCGGCTTCGGCGGCGACCTGCGCGGCAAACGGGGTGCTCTTGCGCGAGCCTTTGAAACCGGCGCCGCCGGAGGTCGCCCACGACAGCGCGTTGCCCTGCCGGTCGGTAATGGTGATGATGGTGTTGTTGAACGACGCATGCACGTGGGCAATGCCCTCGGCGACGTTCTTCTTTACCTTCTTGCGGACTTTGGTTGCGGTCTTGGCCATAATTCTTTCCCTGTTTACTTCTTGGCGCCGGCGATAGCCTTGCGTGGACCCTTGCGGGTGCGGGCGTTGGTGCGGGTGCGCTGACCGCGTACCGGCAGTCCGCGACGATGGCGCAGGCCGCGATAGCAGCCGAGGTCCATCAGGCGCTTGATGTTCATGGTCACCTCGCGGCGTAAATCGCCCTCGACGGTGAACTTGCCCACTTCTTCGCGCAGCCGTTCCATTTCGCTGTCGGTCAAATCCTTGACCTTGGTCGATCTGCCGACTTTGGCGGCGTCGCAAATTTTTTGCGCGCGCGGACGGCCAACGCCGAAAATCGCTGTCAGCGCGATTTCAGCATGCTGGTGATTCGGAATGTTTACCCCTGCAATACGGGCCATAAGCTCACCCTAACTTTTTATCCCGCTAACGGGGAACAGAATATTATAAATAACTTACCTGCCAAAATCAAGCGAATCAGTCCTCAGCCTTGGCGTTGTTTGTGACGCGGGTCGGTGCAAATTACCCGTACCACACGCTTGCGGCGGATGATCTTGCAATTCCGGCAGATGCATTTGACCGAAGCCAGTACTTTCATGATGTTTCTCCGCAGTGGTTGCTACTTACTTGGCGCGGAAGACGATGCGACCCTTGGTAAGGTCGTAGGGCGTCAACTGCACCGTTACCTTGTCGCCGGGCAGGATGCGTATATAGTGCATACGCATCTTGCCGGAGATGTGTCCGAGCACGACATGGCCGTTCTCGAGCTTGACCCTGAAGGTCGCGTTGGGGAGGTTCTCCTGCACCTCGCCCTGCATTTCTATCATGTCTTCCTTCGACATCGCTGTGCTTTACCGGGTCACGAGTGGGTCGGAAACCCGGAGCCTTTAAAGTTGGCTTTTTTCAACAGGCTCTCATACTGGTGCGACATGATGTAGGCCTGCACCTGCGACATGAAATCCATGGTAACCACAACGATAATCAGCAGTGAAGTGCCGCCAAAATAAAACGGCACGTTCCACTTCAGGATCAGGAACTCCGGCAACAGGCACACCAGGGTCACATAGATGGCGCCGGACAGCGTGAGTCGCGTCAGTATCTTGTCGATGTAGCGCGCTGTCTGGTCGCCAGGACGGATGCCGGGGACGAAAGCGCCACTCTTTTTCAGGTTGTCCGCCGTTTCCTTGGAGTTGAACACCAGGGCGGTGTAGAAAAAGCAGAAAAAGATAATCGCCGAGGCGTACAGCAATACATAAATCGGCTGGCCGGGCGACAGGGTGGCGGAAATGTCCTTGAGCCAGTTCATGCCGTCGCTGGCGCCGAACCAGCCCGCAATGGTGGCGGGGAACAGGATGATGCTCGACGCAAAAATCGGCGGAATCACGCCCGACATGTTGAGCTTGAGCGGCAGATGTGAGCTTTGCCCGCCATACACCTTGTTACCCACCTGGCGTTTGGCGTAATTCACCAGTATCTTGCGCTGCCCGCGCTCGACGAACACCACCAGCGCAGTGACCAGAATCACCAGTACGATGATGAACAAGGCCGATACCGGATGCATGCTGCCGGTATTCACCAGCGAGAACAAGCCGCCCAGGGCGTTCGGCAAACCAGCGGCGATACCGGCGAAAATAATGATGGAAATGCCGTTGCCGAGACCGCGTTCGGTGATCTGTTCACCCAGCCACATCAGAAACATGGTGCCGGTTACGAGGGTCGATACTGCGGTAAAGCGGAACAGCAGGCCCGGATCGAGCACCAGGCCTGGTTGCGATTCCAGCGCGATGGAAATCCCGATGCCCTGGAACAGCGCCAGGAAAACCGTGCCATAGCGCGTGTATTGAGTGATCTTGCGGCGACCGGATTCTCCCTCCTTCTTCAAGGCCTCGAGTTGCGGCGAAGCGATGGTCACCAACTGCATGATGATCGAAGAGGAAATGTAGGGCGTGATGCCCAGGGCGAAGATGGTAAAACGCGACAATGCGCCGCCGGAGAACAGGTTGAAGACGCCGAGAATGCCGCCTTGCTGGCCTTCGAAGAACTGGGCCAATACCACCGGATCGATGCCCGGCACCGGAATGTGCGCGCCAATGCGATACACCACCAGCGCGCCCAGCAAAAACCACAGCCGGCGCCACAGGTCGCCGTACTTGCCGGTGTTGCCGACGGACTTGCCGAATGCGGCGGTCGGGGCGGTTGCAGCGGGATTGGCCAAGGGGCGCCGTCCTTACGCTTCTGCGACGCTGCCGCCGAGTGCTTCGATGGCGAGCTTGGCGCCCTTGGTGGCGCCGACGCCTTTGAGCACTACTTTGCGGGTAAGCTTGCCGGAAAGAATCACTTTTGCCGACAGTGCATCCGCCGCAATCACGCCGGCTTGCTTGAGCGCCAGCAAGTCGATGCCCTGCAGCGGCAGTTTTTCCAGATCGGAAAGGCGCACCTCGATATTCCGTGCGTGCGTCAGAGAGACGAAACCGCGCTTCGGCAGGCGGCGTTGCAAAGGCATCTGACCGCCCTCGAAACCGACTTTGTGGAAGCCGCCGGCGCGCGATTTCTGTCCCTTGTGGCCGCGTCCTGCGGTCTTGCCGAGTCCGCTGCCGATGCCACGTCCGACACGGCGTTTGGCGTGGGTGGAGCCTTCAGCGGGTTTGATGGTATTCAGTCGCATAGTCTTAACCCTCGCACTTCACCAGATAGGCGACCTTGTTGATCATGCCGCGCACCGCCGGAGTATCTTCCAGCAGGGCGCTGCTGTTGAGGCGACGCAGGCCAAGGCCGCGCACAGTGGCGCGATGGCTCTGCTTGGTGCCGATGATGCTCTTGAACAGCGTCACCTTGATTTTTTTGTCGGCCATATTCGTTTACTCCAGGATTTCCTGAATGCTCTTGCCGCGCTTGGCGGCGAATTCGGCGGGAGTGCTCATCGCCTGCAAGCCATTGATGGTGGCGCGCACCACGTTGTACGGATTGGTCGAACCGAGAATCTTCGCCACCACGTCGGTCACGCCCGCAACCTCGAATACCGCGCGCATCGGACCGCCGGCGATGATGCCGGTACCCGCCGCAGCCGGCTGCATCATCACCCGGCAAGCGCCGTGATGACCGATGACCTTGTGCTGCAAAGTGCCATCCTTGAGACTGACGCGCGACAATTTGCGGCGCGCTTCCTCCATGGCTTTTTGCACGGCGACCGGCACTTCACGCGACTTGCCTTTACCCATGCCGACGCTGCCGTCGCCATCGCCGACCACGGTCAGTGCGGCAAAGCCGAGAATCCGTCCGCCTTTAACGACCTTGGTGACGCGGTTGATGGCGACCATCTTTTCGCGCATGCCATCGTCGCTCTTCTCGGTCGCCTGCTGTTGTTTTCTGGTTTGTGGTTTAGCCATGATTTGCCTCGCTCATTTAGCGCCTGGTTGTTGCTGTCGCGTTAGAACTTCAGTCCGCCTTCGCGCGCAGCTTCCGCCAGCGCCTTGACCCGACCGTGGTAATGAAAGCCGGAACGATCAAAGCTGACCGTCTCGATGCCCTTCGCCTTGGCGCGCTCGGCAATCAGCTTGCCCACAATCACAGCGGCCTTGACGTTGCCGCCATTGGGTATCTGACTGCGCACTTCGGCCTCGGCGGTGGACGCCGTGGCGAGTACCTGCGTGCCGCAGCCCGAATAGATCTGCGCGTATATATGGCAGTTGGTGCGATGCACTGAAAGTCGCACTGCCTTGAGTTCGGCAATCTTTGCCCGGGTTCTGCGGGCCCTGCGCAAACGCGCCAGTTTCTTGTCCATGATTGTCCGCCCTTACTTCTTCTTGGTTTCCTTGATGACCACTTTTTCGTCGGCATAGCGCACACCCTTGCCCTTGTAGGGCTCCGGCGAACGATAGGCGCGAACTTCAGCGGCCACCTGACCGACCTGTTGCCGGTCGATCCCTTTGATGAGAATTTCGGTCTGGGTCGGCGTCTCGCACTTGACGCCCTTGGGCATCGGATGCACCACGGGATGCGAAAAACCCAGCGACAAATTCAATTTATCGCCCTGCGCCTGGGCGCGATAACCCACCCCAACCAGCGTCAGCTTCTTCTCGAAACCCTTGGTGACGCCGGTTACCATATTATTGAGCAATGCCCGCATGGTGCCGGACAAGGCGCCGCCGTTAGGCGCGCCCGGAATTGAACGGCATTGCAGCATGTCGCCGTTACGCTCCACCGTGACCGCAGGCAGCATGAACTGTTTGAGCGTCCCAAGCGGTCCCTTGACACTGATCTCGGCATCGCCAAGCACTACTTCGACGCCCTTCGGAACTTCAACCGGATATTTGGCAATACGCGACATATTCTTTCTCCGTCTTCCTTACGCCACAATGCAGAGAACTTCGCCGCCGACGTTCGATGCACGCGCCTTGCGGTCGGTCATCACGCCCTTGGGGGTAGACACGATCGCCACGCCGAGGCCGTTGAGCACCTGCGGCAAATCATCCTTGCCTTTGTAGACGCGCAGGCCCGGCTTGGAGATGCGCTCAATGCGCTCAATTACCGGACGGCCGGCGTAGTATTTCAGCGCGATGTCGAGTTCCGGCTTGCCGCCGTTCTCGCGTACTGCGAAAGCGTCGATATAGCCTTCATCCTTGAGGACGGCGGCAATCGCCACCTTGAGCTTGGAAGAGGGCATCAGTACCGCGCCTTTTTGCGCCATTTGCGCATTGCGGATGCGGGTCAGCATGTCGGCGATAGGATCGGTCATACTCATAGCGATCTCTCCCGATTACCAACTGGCCTTGGTCATGCCCGGCACTTCGCCGCGCATCACCACGTCGCGCAGCTTGTTGCGGCACAGACCGAATTTACGGAACACGCCGCGCGGACGTCCGGTCAGCTCGCAGCGATTACGCTGGCGCGTCGGGGAGGCATTGCGCGGCAACTGCTGCAGTTTGAGGCGCGCCGTCATGCGCTCCTCGTCCGACAGTTTGACGTTGTTATAAATCGCCGCCAGCTCGGCGCGCCTGGCCGCATACTTGGCGACCGTCTTGGCGCGTTTGGCTTCGCGGTTAATCAGTGAAAGTTTGGCCATGTGTCCCTCAGTTCTTGAAAGGGAATTTGAATGCGGCGAGCAGCGCTTTCGCTTCTGCATCGGTTTTTGCGCTTGTCGTGATGCTGATGTTCATGCCGCGCAAGGCGTCGATCTTGTCGTACTCGATTTCGTGGAAAATGATCTGCTCCTTGACGCCGACGTTGTAGTTGCCGCGCCCGTCGAAACCCTTCCCGGAAATCCCGCGGAAGTCGCGGATGCGCGGCATGGCAATCGTCACCAGCCGGTCGAGGAATTCGTACATGCGGTTGCCGCGCAGGGTTACCATGCAGCCGATCGGATAACCTTCACGGATCTTGAAGCCGGCGATGGCTTTCTTGGCCTTGGTGATCACCGGCTTCTGGCCGGCGATCTTGACCATATCACCCACCGCGTGATCCAGCACTTTCTTGTCGCCGATAGCCTCGCCGACGCCCATGTTGAGCGTGATTTTGGTGATCCGCGGCACTTCCATGATGGAAGCATAGCCAAACTTGCCTTTCAGCTCGGCCACCACCGTGTTCTTGTAATATTCCTGCAAGCGCGCCATGATTGTCCTTACGCGTCCAGAACTTCGCCGTTCGCCTTGAACACCCGGACTTTGCGACCGTCTTCGAGCGTCTTGATGCCGACACGGTCAGCTTTCTGGGTGGCCGGATTAAACAGCGCCACATTGGAAATTTGAATCGGCATCTCTTTCTCGACGATGCCCCCCTGTTGCCCCTTCATGGGATTGGGCTTGGTGTGTTTTTTGACGCGATTGACGCCCTCGATCAGGACGCGCTCCTCGTCAACGCGGTTCAGCACCACACCGCGCTTGCCTTTGTCCTTGCCGGTAATGACAATGACGTTATCGCCCTTGCGAATCTTGTTCATGAGCTATCCTCAGAGAACTTCAGGAGCCAGGGAAACGATCTTCATGAATCGCTCGGTGCGCAGCTCGCGCGTCACCGGTCCGAAGATGCGCGTGCCGATTGGCTCCAGCTTGTTGTTCAGCAGTACCGCAGCGTTGTCGTCGAACTTGACCAGGGAACCGTCGGAGCGCCGCACGCCCTTGGCGGTACGCACCACCACAGCGGTATACACCTCGCCTTTTTTGACCCGGCCGCGCGGCGCCACATCCTTGATGCTGACTTTGATGATGTCGCCGATGCCGGCATAGCGCCGCTTCGAACCGCCCAGCACCTTGATGCACATGACGGTGCGCGCGCCGGTGTTATCGGCGACTATCAACCTGGTTTGCATTTGTATCATTTAATTCCCTCCAACTTAATCCGCGTCCAGCCATACCGCCGCGATCAGTCTTGGAACCCGTACGGGTGTGAAAAGAGGCGCACCATCAAGTCATGCGCCTGCGATAAAACAAAGACAACGATTATCGTACTATCGAAGCCTGTCTGTCAATGCCAAGCGTGCTAATTTTTCAGAACATGCATTAAATTACGCGCTTTTTTCCAGAATCCGGGTAACCCGCCAGGCCTTGGTTTTGGCGATGGGCGCGCATTCCTCGATCAGCACCAGATCGCCGGTTTTGGCATCGTCGTTTTCCACATGCGCGTGATATTTCTGGGTGCGCAGCATCATCTTGCCGATCGCCGGATGCTTGACGCGGCGCTCGACCAGCACAGTCACGGTCTTCTGCATCTTGTCGCTGACGATCCGTCCGGTCAGGGTACGGCGCACTTTTTCGCTAGCCTGGTTCATTTCGTGGCGCCCCTTTCGCAGAGGATGGTTTTAACGCGCGCGATGTCTTTGCGCACCTTGCCGATCTGGCTGTGGTTGGTGAGCTGCTGGGTGGCGGCCTGCATACGCATGCTGAATTGAGCCCTGCGCAAATCCAGCAGTTCCTTGTCCAGTTCGGCGGTGTCCTTCGCCCTTAATTCGATAGCTTTCATGATTACTCCCGATTAGCCAAAGTGACGTGTCACGAATGTTGTCTCAATCGGCAACTTGGCCGCCGCCAGGCGAAACGCCTCGCGCGCCAGAGTTTCGTCTACCCCGTCCATTTCGTATAGCACCTTGCCTGGTTGTATCTCGGCGACCCAGTATTCCGGATTGCCCTTGCCGTTGCCCATGCGAACTTCCGCAGGTTTCTTGGAGATCGGCTTGTCGGGGAAAATGCGGATCCAGATGCGTCCGCCGCGCTTGATGTGGCGCGTCATGGCGCGTCGGGCGGCTTCGATCTGGCGTGCCGTCAGGCGTCCGCGGCCAACAGCCTTCAGGCCGTACTCGCCGAAACTGACTTTGGCGCCGCGCGTCGCCACGCCTGTATTGCGGCCTTTTTGCTGTTTGCGGTATTTTGTCCGTGCGGGTTGCAGCATGGTTATTACTCCTTAGCATCCTTGGCGGCTGCCGCGTCCGGTTTCGGGGCGGCGGGTTTGCGCACGCGCTTGACGGGCGGTTTAGCCGCCGCAGCTTTTTCTTTGGCAGGCGTGGCGGACGCCTTGCCGGATTCGACCACCGGGGCCGCCTCAGGTTTAGCCGCCGCAGGTTTGCGGGCGGTGCGTTTGACTACCGCAGCCGGCTTGGCGGTGTCAGCGGCGGCTTCCGTAGCGGCGCCGGCAGGGGGAGGCGCGCGGCGTGACACACGGCGCTGCTCGTCGGCGGCGGCATCCTGGACAGCCGGCGCGACCACTTCGTGCTTGGCCGTCATCTCACCCTTGAACACCCACACCTTGACGCCGATGATGCCGTAAGTGGTCTTGGCTTCCGAAGTACCGTAATCGATATCGGCGCGCAGGGTATGCAAAGGCACGCGACCCTCGCGGTACCATTCGCGGCGCGCAATTTCTGCGCCGTTGAGACGGCCGGAACTCATGATCTTGATACCTTGTGCGCCCAGGCGCATGGCGTTCTGCATGGCGCGTTTCATGGCGCGGCGGAACATGATACGTTTTTCGAGTTGCTGGGCAATCGAGTCGGCAATCAGTTGCGCATCGGTTTCCGGTTTGCGGATTTCCTCGATGTTGACATGCACCTGGCCACCGAGAATTTTCTGCAAGTCGGCCTTGAGATGCTCAATGTCCTCGCCCTTCTTGCCGATCACCACGCCGGGGCGGGCGCTATATATCGTGATGCGCGCATTCTTGGCGGGGCGTTCGATCACCACGCGGCCCACGGAAGCGTGCGCCAGTTTCTTTTTCAGGTATTCGCGGACCTTGATGTCCTCGTTCAACATCACCGGGAAATTCTTGCTGTTGGCAAACCAGCGCGATGACCAGTTACGTGTGACCGCCAGGCGGAAACCGATCGGATGAATCTTCTGTCCCATAGTTTTTCCTTAGTCCCCGACCGTAACGTAGATGTGACTGGTCTGCTTGAGGATGTGATTGCCGCGACCCTTGGCGCGCGCCGTAAAGCGTTTCAGCACCGAGCCTTTCTCGACATGAATCACCTTGACCTTGAGCGCGTCGATATCGGCGCCGTCGTTGTGCTCGGCGTTGGCGATGGCCGACTCAAGCACTTTTTTGATGATGGTGGCGCCCTTTGTCGGACTGAAGGCCAGGATGTTGAGCGCCTGGTCCACCGGCTTGCCGCGCACCAGGTCGGCCACCAGCCGGCCCTTTTGCGCCGACAGGCGAACACCGCGCAGAATCGCATTGGTTTCCATAGTCATTCCTTACTTCTTCACCGCGGCCTTCTTGCCGGCGGTGTGACCTTTGAAGGTGCGTGTCAGGGCGAATTCGCCGAGTTTGTGACCCACCATGTTTTCCGAGACATACACCGGGATGTGCTGCTTACCGTTATGCACGGCGATGGTCAGACCGACCAGATCCGGCAGGATGGTGGAGCGGCGCGACCAGGTCTTGATCGGACGCTTGTCGCTGGTGCCGCGCACGGCATCGACTTTTTTGAGCAAATGGGCATCGATGAACGGGCCCTTTTTAAGCGAACGTGTCATTTATCACCTCTTGTTTCTGGGCCGGCGGGCAACGATCATGGTGCTCGTGCGCTTGTTGCGGCGGGTGCGATAGCCCTTGGTCTTGGTACCCCACGGGCTGACCGGATGCATGCCGGCGGCTGTCTTGCCTTCGCCGCCGCCGTGCGGGTGGTCCACCGGGTTCATCACCACGCCGCGTACCGTCGGGCGGATGCCGCGCCAGCGATTGGCGCCGGCCTTGCCGATGGAGCGCAGGCTGTTTTCTTCATTGCCGACTTCGCCGATGGTGGCGCGACACTCGACATGCACGCGGCGGATTTCGCCGGAGCGCAAGCGCAGTTGGGCATAGGTGCCTTCGCGCGCCATCAGTTGCACCGAGGTCCCGGCGGCACGGGCAATCTGCGCGCCCTTGCCGGGAAGCATTTCGATGCAGTGGATGGTCGTGCCGACCGGGATATTGCGGATCGGCAGGGTATTGCCCGGCTTGATCGGGGCTTCTGCGCCGCTGATCAACTGCGCGCCCACCGCCACGCCCTTGGGGGCAATGATGTAGCGGCGTTCGCCATCGGCGTAGCACAGCAGCGCCAGGTTGGCGGTGCGGTTCGGGTCATATTCGAGACGCTCGACCTTGGCGGGGATGCCGTCCTTGTCGCGGCGGAAATCGACGATGCGGTAGTGCTGCTTGTGCCCGCCGCCCTGGTGGCGCACGGTGATATGGCCGTGGTTGTTGCGACCGGCCTTGCTGTGTTTCTTTTCCAGCAGCGCGGCATGCGGACGGCCTTTGTACAGGTCAGGATTGACAACCTTGACCAGCGAGCGGCGACCCGGGGATGTTGGCTTGACTTTGACGAGTGCCATTACGCGGCCCCCCCTTCGGTGAAGTTGATTTCCTGGCCGGGCTTGAGGCAGACAAAGGCTTTCTTGGCATCACTGCGACGGCCCATGAAGCGCCCGAAGCGCTTGGCTTTGCCCTTCAGGTTGGAGATCTGCACCGATTCGACCTGCACCTTGAACATCAGCTCGACGGCGGCCTTGACTTCCGGCTTGGTGGCGTCCGAGGTCACGAAGAACACCACCTGCTCGTTCTTGTCGGCCACATAAGTGGCTTTTTCGGAGATCTGCGGCGCCAGCAGTACTTGCAGCAGGCGCTCTTGATTCATTTGGGTAATCCGGTTGCTCATGCCAGCATCTCCTCCATCTTGGCCACGGCGCTCTTGGTCAGCAGCACCTTGGGGAAACGGATCAGCGACAGCGGATCGGTTTCGGAGACTTCAAGCACCAGCACCTTGGGCAGGTTGCGCGAAGCCAGGTAGACGTTCTCTTCCAGCGCTGCGGTGACCACCAGCACTGAATCGAGGCCCATGCTCTTGAGTTTCTGGGCCAGCAGCTTGGTCTTGGGGGTATCGAAGCTGAAATCCTCGATCACCACCAGGCGGTCTTCCCGCGCCAGTTGCGACAGAATCGCCGCCAGGCCGGCGCGGTACATTTTGCGGTTCACCTTCTGGCTGAAGTTTTCTTCCGGCGAGTTCGGGAAAATCCGACCGCCGCCACGCCACAAGGGGCTGGAGGTCATACCGGCGCGCGCGCGGCCGGTGCCTTTTTGGCGGAACGGCTTCTTGGTGCTGTGATGCACCTGCTCACGATCCTTCTGTGCGCGGTTGCCGGAACGGGCGTTGGCCTGATAGGCAACCACCACCTGGTGCACCAGCGCCTGGTTGTAGTCGCGGCCAAACAGCGCATCCGAGGCGCTTAAAGTGGCTGCCGGCTGACCTTGTTCATTGATGAGTTTAAGTTCCATCACGCCCCCTTCACGGCAGGACGCACAATCACGTCGCCGCCCTTGGAACCCGGCACGGCGCCTTTGACCAGCAGCAACTGACGGGTTTCATCGACGCGCACCACTTCCAGGCTCTGCTGGGTGCAACTGACATCGCCCAGGTGACCGGCCATGCGCTTGCCGGGAAACACCCGGCCCGGATCCTGCGCCATGCCGATGGAGCCGGCGGAATTATGCGACAGGGAGTTGCCGTGCGAGGCGCGGTTGGAGGAGAAATGGTAACGCTTGATGGCGCCGGTGAAACCTTTGCCGATCGAGGTTCCACTGACATCGACCTTCTGGCCGACGGTGAAAATCGACACGCCGATCACGTCGCCCGGCTTGAAGCCGGCCAACTGTTCCTGCGTTACGCGGAATTCCCTGAGTACCACGCCGGCTTCGACGCCGGCCTTGGCGAGATGCCCGGCTGCCGCTTTGTTCACGCGGCTGGCGCGGCGCTTGCCGAAGGTCACCTGCACGGCGGCATAGCCGTCGCTGTCGGGAGTTTTGATCTGAGTCACACGGTTGTTCGACACATCGAGCACGGTTACCGGGATGGTTGAACCATCATCGGCGAAAATGCGCGTCATGCCAACCTTGCGACCGACAAGGCCTAAAGTCATTTCTTGTTTCCTCCAGAGAGGTGCCGGCTACTGTTGGCCGGCCTATCACCAAAAGTGCAGAACGGTCGCCCGTCCCCACTCACTGCGTACTGCCTTGTTACCGTTACTGCAACTTGATTTCCACATCCACACCAGCCGGCAAATCCAGCTTCATCAAGGCATCGACGGTTTTGTCGGTTGGGTCGATGATGTCCATCAGGCGCAAATGCGTGCGAATTTCGAATTGGTCACGCGAAGTTTTATTGACGTGCGGCGAACGCAGAATGTTGAAGCGTTCGATCCGCGTCGGCAGCGGAACCGGCCCGCGCACCACAGCACCGGTGCGTTTGGCAGTTTCGACGATTTCGAGCGCCGACTGATCGATCAGACGGTAGTCAAAGGCCTTGAGGCGAATACGAATCTTCTGGCTCTGCATGGCTATCACCTAAATAAACTTAAAGAGCGGTGCCGCAAAAGAACACGGCGGAGGCGCGAAAGAGCGGAATAATACCGTCCTTTCATCGACAAGGCAAGACCAATTTCTGGTTTTTTGATGACGAAGGGGGCATGTCTTTCAATTGCCGGGTCTCGCCCCGGCGGGCGAGGTACTTTCTTGCTGCGCGGCAAGAAAGTACCCAAAGAAACGCGCCCCGCTGCCCCGGCCTGCGGCTCCCCTCGCTCCAGACCCCCAGCCCGGCCGGCCGCTAAACTCGCCTACGGCTCAGACAACGCGACCGGACTGCCCCGGTCTGGCGGTCCTCTGCTCGGCGTGGCAGAGGGGAATAGCATGGTCCGGCCAGAAGCGGTCTGTCGATGGTTCTCTGAAACAACCAACCGAGGGGCTTATCTACTCAAGAACCTGCCGGATGGTCTATTCGTATAACTCGAACGAGGCAGCCGATAGTACTTCGGTAATCGAAAGTCTGGAGGAAAACTGCTTGCGGCGAGGTTGGACATACGATGGGCAAGGCATACAATCAGCATGAAGTGGGGGGCTCGATGACAGCGCACATCTACATTATTCGGGACGGCGACAAGACAAAGATTCGCAAGAGCACCAACCTGGAAAGACGGCTGCCCGCCTACAAGACCCACAACCCAAACCACGAGGTTTTCAGAGCCTATCCGTGCTCGGCGGAGCAGGCCCACAGAATCGAGCTGTTCATCAAGCAGGCATTCAAGGACAAACTGGCGGGCCAGGGAAAGGAGTGGTTTTCCGTTCCCGCCGAGGAGATGGACAGGTTCGTGCGTTCCCTGCTCGAAATCTCTCCCGCAACACCCGACGCCATGCCCTCCCTGCTTGCCCTCGAATTGACTCATGAGGCGCATGAACTGCTGGACAAGATTCTCACGGCGGTCGAGAAAGGGGAAAATTCGCTGCCGCTCAAAAATCGGTTCGCCGAGTTGTTCAGCAAGGCATTCGGCTTGGGTATTCCCCGGCACAAGCTGCCGGAGGACCTGCTGGCCCGCGAATACCCACGCGTCGACTTGAATCATTCCGCCAGCCCGCTCGAATCCAAGCTGGTGAGGGATGCCGTAACGAAAATTCAGTCCCATCCCCACAGCAACCATTGCTGGAATTTCTTCCATTTGTTGAAACTGTCCAGCGGACACGCCGTTGCTGTCTGCACGGCGGAAGTGTCGATGCCCTACATGGAGACGTTGAGAGGCAACGCCGAAAAGGAAGTCTTCAACCATGCCAAGGAACTAGGTATGTGGGCGACGTTCCACCACGATTGGAGCTGGTGGTATCCGGGCAAGACCTCCTTGATTCTCTGGCAGCCAAAAACCCTTATCAGCCAACTACTGGCAAGGTGGGACAAGTCATTCAGGAAATGGGTGATGGAGCGCCGGGGGGCGTTGAAATTTGAGGATTGGGAGAATTCCGATGCCCTATTGAGAACCATCGATGATGTCTGCGACGATAAGCACTTTCCGCTGGAATTCGGAAGCTACGAGTTGTTGCAGGAAAAATATCTCGGCCCGTTCTGGCATTTCCTGAGCGACGCTCAGATGGCTGACCACGACTATGAGGACGACAGGGCGTTGGCCATGAGGTTCTTGGTGGGACGGTGGATAGTGCAATAGTATTTTTAGTATGCACACCGAGAAGGTGTTTTGCGAAGGTAAGACGCGCTTCTTAAATCCGAGTCGGCTGATTGGCCGATATGATGTCCGCGAGTTGTTGAGCAGTGCGACTGCTCCACTCAGAAATCTGGCATTGAGTGGCTCACTATTCGACCGCAGTAGTGGGTCGTAACCGGAAATCCCCGTTCGTAATTCTTACAGGATGCCGGAATGGAGCCTTCGGTGGAGAATTTGACTTACCATCCCCTCTGCCACGCCGAGCAGAGGACCGCCAGACCGGGGCAGTCCAGCCGCGTTGTCTGAGCCGTAGGCGAGTTTAGCGGCCGGCCGGGCTGGGGGTCTGGAGCGAGGGGAGCCGAAGGCCGGGGCGGCGGGGCGCGTTTCTTTGGGTACTTTCTTGCCGCGCAGCAAGAAAGTACCTCGCCCGCCGGGGCGAGACCCGGCATGTATCGGCTATTAACTTTCATAGAACCAAGTTCAAACCACTCGCACCGTAGAGCCGTAACGCGCCAGCCTGGAATCAGAGGTGAGCAGAACGAGCGGCTCTACCTGGCTTTGCGCCACAATCAATCGGTCAAACGGGTCACGATGATCATCGAAAACAGGCAGCGCGGCGACGGCAAGCAGGTGTTCATTCTTGATGTCCAGCCAGGTGAAGCCGTGCTTCTCGACATTGCTGGCAAATTTGGCGATATCCATTTTCAGGCGCCCGGTCGAAATTTTGATGGCAATTTCCCATAGCGACGCACGGCTGATGAAAACCACTTCCGCTTCGTTGCGCACCCATTGCGTGACTATTGCGGGCAAGCGCGGATGCTTGGCCTCCCACCAAATGACCAGATGGGTGTCAAGCAATACTCTCATGCCGATTCCGGCTTCAGGCAATCAAACAATTCGTCGATAGGCACGTCAAAGTCGTCGGCAATCCAGATTTCTCCTGCCATCGCTCCCGGTGGCGCAATCTTGCGCTTTGGCGTGACATATGGGATGAGCCGCACGATAGGCGTGCCCGATTTTGCGATGACTACGTCTTCTCCCGACTGCACCTGCTCAAGCAGCCTGGAAAGCTGGGTCTTGGCATCGTGAATATTGACAACCTGCATGGCGTTCCTCCATGAATTAGCTAAGTGTTAGTTTACTTGGATTCACGACCGGGAACAAGAAAGATTTGGAAATGGAACTACTTGTTCAACTGCCGCATTGCCCGCTCCAAGCCTTCCAAGGTCAATGGAAACATGCGGCCACCGAGGATGTTGTGGATGATCTGGATCGAATGGCGGTACTCCCACAGCCGCTCGGGTTCCGGATTGAGCCAGACTGCGCGGGGGTACTTGTCGAGCAGCCGGGCGAGCCAGGCCGCGCCTGGTTCCTCGTTCATGGTTTCGACGCTGCCGCCGGCCTGGAGGATTTCGTAGGGGCTCATGGTGGCGTCGCCGACCAGGATCAGCTTGTAGTCGTCGCCATACTTGTGCATCACGTCGTGGAGCGGGAAGCGCTCCGCGTGGCGGCGGCGGTTATCGCGCCAGACGTAGTCATAGACGCAGTTGTGGAAATAGAAATACTCGAGATGCTTGAACTCGCTCTTGGCGGCGGAGAACATTTCCTCGCACAGTTTGATGTGGTCGTCCATCGAACCGCCGATGTCGAGGAACAGCAGCACCTTGATCTTGTTGTGCCGCTCCGGCCGCATTTTCAGGTCCAGCCAGCCGGCGTTATGCGCCGTGCCGCGGATGGTGCCGTCGAGGTCCAGCTCCTCGGCTGCGCCTTCGCGGGCGAAGCGCCGCAAGCGGCGCAGGGCGATCTTGATATTGCGCGTGCCGAGTTCCACTGAATCGTCGAGATTGCGGTATTCGCGGTTTTCCCACACCTTGATGGCTGTGCGGTTACCGGCGGATTCGCCGCCGACGCGGATGCCTTCGGGATGATAGCCGGCATTGCCGAAGGGCGAACTGCCGCCGCTGCCAATCCACTTGCTGCCGCCCTGATGACGCTCCTTCTGCTCTTCCAGGCGTTGCTTGAACTGCTCCATCAGCTTGTCCCAGCCGAGCTTTTCCAGCTTGGCTTTTTCTTCGGGCGTCAGGTGTTTCTGCATCATGGCCCGCAGCCAATCCTCGGGAATCTCCGCCTCCAGACCGGGAAGCGCCGTGACGCCCTGGAAATAGGCGCCAAAGGCGCGGTCGAACTTGTCGTAGTTGGATTCGTCCTTGACCAGGCAGGCGCGCGCCAGCACGTAAAAGTCGTCAATGCTGTGTCCGGCCAACCCCGCTTGCAGGGTTTCCAGAAGAGTCAGGAATTCCTTGGTCGACACCGGCAGCTTGGCCGCCTTGAGGTGGAGGAAGAAGTCGATCAACATCGGCGGACGAGTTGTAAGTTGTAGCGCGGTGTGATGGAGCGGAAGTCTCAGCTTGCTGCAAACACGGCGACGCGATTGCGCCCTTCCTGCTTGGCGAGATACAGCGCCAGGTCCGCCGCCTGTGTCAAAACATCCGGCGTATCGCCGTGTTCCGGGTAGGCGGCGATGCCGATCGACAAGGTCGCCTGGATGCTGTATTCACCGACCTGGGCGACGCGCGCAGCAAATTCGGCGCGCAACTGCTCGGCGCGCTGGCGGGCGGATTCCAGGGGGATTTTCGGCATCAGCAGCAGAAACTCCTCGCCGCCATAACGGCACGGAATATCTCCGGCGCGTGCGTTTGCCCGCAGCATTGCGCCGAACAGCCTGAGTATCTCGTCGCCTGCCGGGTGGCCGTGGGTGTCGTTCACCTGCTTGAAATGATCGAGATCAATCATCATCAGGCAGAGCGAGCTGGTGTCGCGCTGGGCGCGCGCCAACTCACGTTCCAGTGTTTCGTTGAAATAGCGGCGGTTGTACAGGCCTGTCAGCGGATCGCGGATCGCCTGATCCTGAAGTTCGGCTTGCAGGCGCTGGATATTGGAGAGCCTGGCTTCCAGTTCGAGATTGGCCTTGAGCAGCGTTTGCTCCCGCTGCCTCAAGGTCTTGCGGGTGTCGCGCAGCTTGTGGTTGCGGATGAAGGTGACGTTGCCGACGCCAAGCACATAGATCGTCAGCCCAACCATACACAGCGCTACGGAAGAAAATCCGGTATCCGGCGCATGCCTGAAGCCGGCGCCGATCACCCACAACAAAGCGCCGCCAAAGTAAGCCAGAAACGCCGTGAGCATGCCCCGCCAGCCCTGGATAGTGGCGTTGTTGAGCGCACAGCCGATGAACATGGTGAACGCGATCCAGGTTGGGAAGCCGAGGGCGGCTGCCCATATCCCCACCAGCAGGGCGTCGAGTGTCAGAAAGAACAGTTCGGTCCTGAGAGAATCCCGCACGCTCCGCGCATGCCGGAAAACCAGGTGCGGATAGGCCAGGAATTGCAGGGCCAGCAGCCCCCAGGCAACAGCGCCATAGCCCTGTTCCAGCATGTGCATGCCGATGGCGACGAACAGTGCGGCAAACGACGTTGCCCGAATCAGGTAATTACTGCGCACCAGCCAGTGAACCTTGGTCGCGCTCAGCGCGTGATCATCAGGTGAAAGTGAAAAATCCATGTTCTCAGCGGTTGTGTTTGGCCATGAACACCAGCCGCTCGAACAGATGCACATCCTGCTCGTTCTTGAGCAACGCGCCATGCAGCGGCGGCACGGCGACTTTACGATCCTTGGAACGCAGGGCTTCGGGGGGAATATCCTCGGCCAGCAGCAGTTTGAGCCAATCCAGCAGTTCCGAGGTCGACGGTTTTTTCTTCAACCCCGGCACTTCGCGCAATTCGAAGAACACCTCCAGCGCTTCTTTCAACAGCGCTTTTTTGAGGCCGGGGAAGTGCACGTCGACGATGCTCTGCATGGTCTCCTTGTCGGGAAACTTGATGTAGTGGAAGAAGCAGCGGCGCAGGAAGGCATCGGGCAATTCCTTCTCGTTGTTCGAGGTAATGAACACGATGGGCCGATGCCTGGCCTTGACCAGTTGCTGCGTCTCATACACATAGAACTCCATGCGGTCGAGCTCGCGCAGCAGATCGTTGGGGAATTCGATGTCAGCCTTATCGATCTCGTCGATCAGGATCACCGTAGTCCGGTCGGCTTCCAGCGCCTGCCACAGCACGCCCTTGACGATGTAGTTGGCGATGTCATGGACGCGGTCGCCATCCACGCCGCCGAGTTGCGAATCGCGCAGCCGCGAAACCGCATCGTATTCGTAGAGCCCCTGCTGCGCCTTGGTGGTGGATTTGATGTGCCATTGCAGCAGCGGTGCGCCGAGTGCAGTGGCGACTTCTTCGGCCAGCATGGTCTTGCCGGTACCCGGCTCGCCTTTGATCAGCAGCGGGCGTTGCAGAACAATGGCGGCGTTAACCGCCAGCATCAGGTCGGGGGTGGCGACATAGTTGGCGCTGCCGGAAAAACGCATGGAGCTGTCCTTGGAAGTGGAGGAGGCTGACTGATTATAGTGCGGCTCGGCGGCTGTCCGCTTTGCTTCAGCGTGCCGACGCAGGTGCAGGCGCTGGCGCTGGAGTTGCCGGAGTGGCCTTGCCGCGCGGATAGCCCGAGGCGTCGAGCAAGCGGCCCCAGGCTTGCTCCTCGTAACCTTTCTCTGCTGTGCTGCCCGCCAGCAATACAGGCACGACCCTGAGGTTTCCCCCCGAATTTCATGTCCCATGACAAGCCTCCAGTGCCTGCTGATGGAGAAACGCCACCGCGTCTTTGGGTCGCAAGCGGCGCAGCCAAGACGATCCGGCATCAATGACTCGGCGAGCCAAGGTAAG
>JACQAO010000025.1 GCA_016194935.1 Betaproteobacteria bacterium | reverse complement strand
GCGCTCGATCACCGCCTTTTTGAAGCCCATCGTGACGCGTTCAACCGCTTCCTGGGTCATGGGGCCGGTTACCACCTGGTCAAGCCAGTCCGACGGTATCCGCGGCAGCGCCGCCTCGGTCGCTACTGCAACCCCCTTCTTTTTGCGTGGCATACATGCTCCTTTCCTTCACTTTCGACATGTTATGCCTCACACACAAAATTTCAGACAGGCTCGGCGCTGCTGCTACGGTAGCCGTAGTAAGCGATGCGTTTTTCATCCGAATGGGGGGGCAATGTATCGCGCAGCCGATAAGCTCCTCTCGGAAATGCTTGAGGCGACATGTCCAGCTTGCCGCCGCAGTCATCCAGCGAACACCAGGTCACGGCATAGAGACTCGCCTTGTTCGGCCTCGCCCCTTTGCGCGTTTCCACGATCAAGCCCAGCCGCATCAAGTCGCGTTTGGCCTTGCCGAGTGTTTCCTCGGAGCGCCATCCCCTCGGCTTCATGAGTTTCCATGCCGCGCACAGGTCGCCGTTGTTGTCGCCCCGGTACTGTGCGAACAGGTCGATCAGCAACATGCGGGCATGCGCTCCGGCCTCGATATAAGCGCGAGAGTTGAAGACGGCCATGGGCAATCGAGCGAATGCCCCGTCGTCCATCTTCTCCTTTGAAGATTTCCATCGCTGGTTGCGCGGCATGACTACTCATCGGCAATCCGTAACAGGAAGCGATAGACACCCTCCAGTTCGCATAAGCTCATTGCCGGTATATCTGGGCCAATGCCCAGCCAGGAGAATCTCTCAGAGAGGCTGTAAACCCGTTCGCGCAGAAGTTCGGCATTCATTCTTCGGCCTCCTTCCGCAGCACATACACGGCGATACAATGCGGCCTGCCGACTTCGCTGGGTTCCGAAAGGCGCAAGGTGTCGATTTCGTTCCCGGCATCCCGTAGCTCTTGAACACGTCCGGCAGGGTGCGGAACATCGAGATATTTCCGCGCTTCGAAGGTCGACAGCCGGTAAAGTCTCAAGGCGTCAAGAATGCGCCGCGCATGCGTAGCACCGGTTTCCCCGTTATACTTCTCGCGTATGGTTTTAAGCTGTTGTGCCTTCGCCTCGCCGGTTGCAGCCTGCGGGGCGAGTTCTTTTGTGTCGATGGTTTCCATGGTCGCCCCCTTATTTGCCATGAGAGGCGATGAGGTTGCGGATAGCTTCAACCCGCCACATGGTTACACGCGTGCCAAGTTTTACCGGCTTGGAGAAGCGACCAGATCGCACACCAGCCCACCAGCAGGATTTTTTGACAGGGATGATGGGCGGAATCGGCGGCTTTGCTTTGGGGTTGCCGATAATTTGCGATAGACGCAGAAAGCCGGTTTCAGGAAGTTGATTCACTCGGGATGCTCCGTAAATGACCTTTGCAGGCCGGTACGGTCATCCTAGTTTTTCCATTATGCTGAATCTATACCATCAAGCCGCCAGCCGTAGCAGATTTGCCGCTTGACGTATCGGCGTAGCGGCTAGACGGATTTATTTTTCCAAACATTTATCCACCCGGCTATGGTGCGTTGAGCGTTTGATTTTTTCAGGTGTGCGCCAATGGTTCTACCGTAAGCCATCACCTCAACCATTAAATCGTGTGCAGCTTCATTTGCCGACGACCACTTGCCCGAAGGGCTTTCTCTGTATTTATCAATAGCCCATTTTTCAAGAATCGCCATTGGTTTGTGCCGCTTGGCTGAACCAAGTTTTCCCATGTCGGAAAACAACTGCTTAACATCGGCCATGTTTTTCTTTTGCGACTTTGCACCAATCGCGATTCCAAGCCAATACCTTGCATCAATAACGAATGTCCATGCCCTATTATAAAAGCCAGCATCTTGAGCATTTATCGCCTGAACACAGTAAGCACAGGAAATTTTAACTGCGTCAATTAGCCCCGGTTTCGGTGTTGTTTCCAAATCGGTTGAGTCTGCATGATGGACTGCGGTAAATACGTATCATCTCCGCTCGTTGTCTCGTCATCAAAAATTGGGGTCAAGCAGTCCGTATAAAATCTATCTCTTTTCCCCTCTGGAAGAAGTTCCTCATAAATCCCTGACAGGCTAGCTAACACAAATGCAACACTATCAGCTGGCGTCCCCTCATCTCGCGTAATGTTATCTAATATCCATGTACCAGTACCATCACCATCGAGTCGTATCTCCATCTCTCGGAGATCTCTTGATTTTCCGCTCATAATCGCGCCCCTTTACGCTTCCCTTGAGTGAATCGCCGCGCCAGCCGGGTAAGGATTTCCCGGTGTTCGCCCCGTCGGGCTAGGCGCAGCAAACTCGCCTGCAGCTTACGCTGCCCGCCGGGCTTGCCCGGTCTTGCTGCTGGTGGGCTTCTTCGGCGCGATCGTTAGCCGTGCCCGTGCCACTTTCACCGCAGCAATGGGCTGGATTGTCAGTCCCACGCGCATCCCGGCGCGAGTCGCCATATTCACCAGCGCATCAAGGCTGAAGTCGCTGATCTTGCCCTTGAGCAATTGATTCAGGCGCGGCTGAGTGATGCCGAGTTCCTTCGCAGCCTTCGCTTGGGTGAGCCCGCTGGCCTTGTGCCACTGCTCCACCGCCATCATGGTTTGTGAGCGCAGCAGGAGGTTTTGCGCCTCCTCGGCAGCGAAGCCCAGATCGGCGAAAACATTGTTGCTTCCTCGGGTCATGGTCAGATTGCTCATAACTTCTTCCTTTCGTTCAACAGATCGCGGTATCGCTTGTTGGCAACGTCAATGTCGGTCTTCGGCGTGCGCTTGGTCTTCTTTTCGAAGCCATGCAGCACATAGACCGCCTCGGCGAGCTTGGCGACGTAAAGCACGCGGTAGCTGTTCTCGGCGTGAATCCGAATCTCCTTGACACCAGCACCGACGGTTTCCATCGGTTTCCAGTCGGCTGGCTCCTTGCCATCCTGCACAATGCCCAACTGGTGGCCGGCTTCTCGTCGTGCTACCGGCGGGAATGACTTGACCGCACCCAGGCTGTTGCCAATCCAGACAAGTGGCTTCTGTTGGGTCTTCTGCATGAGCATATATTATTCTGGTTTTAGTATAAATACAAGGCGTAAAAGCCGCGCCCACCGGAACAGGCGCGGTTGGGTCGGTTACGCTAGCAATTCGTCGGAGTCTTGCCGTAGTACCGGCATCATGGAATGCCTAGGCCGCAGTCCCTCGCAGCGGTCTCACTTCCGCCCCGGCTTTCAACTGGTCCAGATAGTCCGCCCATTGCTGCATCATCGCCCGGCATTCCGGTAGGTACTTCGCAAAATTGTATGCCGCCGATACCTTGTTACGTTCGCCGTGGGCTAACTGACTCTCGATCACGGCATGCGGCAAGCCAAGCTCATGCAGCAGGGTGGATGCCATTGAGCGAAAGCCATGCCCGGTCATTTCCTCTTTGGCGTAACCCATGCGCCGCAAAGCGGCATTGATGGTGTTTTCGCTCATGGGCCGCTCGCTGGTGCGTTCGCCGGGAAAAAGATAGCGCCCGCTGCCGGTCAAGGCCTTTACCTCTCGAATGACGGCGATAGCCTGAGCAGACAGCGGGACGATGTGCTGTTCCTTCATTTTCATTTTTCCGGCGGGAATGCGCCATTCAGCTTTGGTGAAGTCGAATTCCGTCCACTCGGCATGGCGTAGCTCTCCGGGTCGCACAAACACCAGCGGTGCAAGACGTAGGGCGCAGCGGGTCGTGAATGTCCCGGAAAATCCCTCGATAGCCCGCAGCAGTCCCTCCGCCGCTTTAGGGTCAGTCACAGACGCATGGTGCTGCACGTCGGCAGGCGGCAGAATGTCCTTTAACTCAATGTCGCGGGAAGGGTCGCGGGTTGCCAGTCCCTTGCCTACGGCATAGCGGAAGATGCGTCCGCAGACGTTGTGCATGCGCCTTGCCACATCCACCGCCCCCCGGCCTTCTATGCGGTGTATGACTTTCAACAGATCAGGCGCGGCAAGGTCGGCAATAGGCCGCTTGCCCAGGATCGGGAACACGTCGCTTTCAAGGTACTTCAAGAGTTTGCCCTTGGTGCTGTCAGCCAGTGTCGGCGCGGTCTTGGCGTACCACTCGCGCCCGATCACCTCGAAGGTATTTGCCGCCAACCCCGTCTGCAAGCTCTTGGTGGCCTTCCGGTGTTCGCTGGGGTCGATCCCCTCGGCCAAGAGCCGCCGCGCTTCCTCGCGCCTCTCTCTGGCTCTGGCAAGCGGTACGTCGGGATATTTTCCAAGCGCCAGACGTTTCTCTTTTCCAGCGCAGCGATATTTCAGTCGCCACAGTTTTCCGCCTGCCGGGGAGATTTCCAGATATAGCCCGCCGCCATCGAATAAGCGTTGCGGCTTGTCTGTTGGCTTGGCCTTCTTGATCGCAGTATCGGATAGCGGCATTTGGGGGCATCCTTTCCGTTAAAGTGCCATATGCCCCCTACAATACCCCCAGATGCCCCCGGATTGCGACAGCCTTGCCCGGCCTACTACGGACGTGAAAAAGGCCAGAAGCCTTGATGTTACTTGGCTTGCTGGCCTTGTTCGGACTGCTTTAGACTACTTGATGGTGCCCGGAGCCGGAATCGAACCGGCACGCCTTGCGGCAACGGTGTTTGAGACCGTCGCGTCTACCAATTCCGCCACCCGGGCAAGGTGTACAACCACATTACGGCACTTTAATCGCCACGGCTCGCTTAGAATGGCGACCGCGCTGTTGCAACGCCGCTGTTGCAACGCTATTGCAACACACCTGCAACAGCGCGCATTATCCGCGATTCGCCGCTGCGCTACAACTCCAATGCCGCAAAAATCCCTGACCCTGGCCGATTTCGACTACGTTTTGCCACCCCAACTGATCGCCCAGTTCCCTTTACCCGCGCGTAGCGCCAGCCGTTTGCTGATGGTTGAAAATGATCGCTTCGAAGACCGCCACATCCCTGACCTGGCGCAGCTATTGCTACCGGGGGACTTGCTGGTAATGAATGACACGCGCGTATTACATGCCCGTTTGCGCGGCGTCAAATCCAGCGGCGGCGAGATCGAGGTGCTGGTAGAGCGGGTCATTGCCGATCACCAGGTGCTGGCGCAGATCCGCGCCAGCAAACCCCCCAGGGCGGGCATGACGCTGCGGCTGGAAAACGCTTTCGATGCGACAGTGGCGGCGCGCGAGGGCGAGTTTTATCGACTGGAATTTCCCGGCCACATACCAGCCATAAGCTTGCTGGAACGCTACGGTCGCCTGCCCTTGCCACCCTACATCGAGCGAGACGCGGCGGCGACTGACGAGACGCGCTACCAGACGGTATATGCGCGCGAACCTGGTTCGGTGGCGGCGCCCACCGCCGGGTTGCATTTCGACGCTGAATTGCTCGAAGCCCTGCAAGCGCGCGGCTGCCGTGTCGCCTATGTGACGCTGCATGTCGGCGCCGGCACGTTTCAGCCGGTGCGCAATGACAATCTTGCCGAGCACCGCATGCACCGCGAACAATATTTCCTGCCGCCGGACACAGTGCGCGCAATTGAAGAGACGCAAGCGCAAGGCGGCAAGATCGTCGCTGTCGGCACCACCACGCTGCGCACTCTGGAATCGGCGGCTTTATCTGCGGCAAACGGAAAACTGCGCGCCGCCGCCGGCGAAACCGACTTGTTTATCCTGCCCGGCTTCAATTTCAGAATTGTCGACCGGCTGCTGACCAATTTTCACTTGCCCAAATCAACACTGCTGATGCTGGTCTCGGCCTTCGCCGGCCCGGAAAATATCCGCCGCGCCTACGCGCACGCGATTGCGCAAGCCTATCGTTTTTTCAGCTACGGCGACGCCATGTTACTCACCAGAAATCATGACCGTAGAGAATGGTCTGTACCATGACCGAAGGGAATGGTCTGGCACCATGACCGAAGGGAATGGTCTGGACCATGAACTTTGAACTGCTCAAAGCAGATGGCCCCGCGCGCCGCGGTCGACTGACGCTGTCCCACGGCGTGGTCGACACGCCGGCCTTCATGCCGGTCGGCACTTACGGCGCCGTCAAGGCGATGGCGCCTCATGAAATCCGAGAAATCGGCGCGCAGATACTGCTCGGCAATACCTTCCATCTATGGCTGCGACCGGGGTTGGAGGTGGTCGCGGCGCATGGCGGCCTGCACCGTTTCATGGGTTGGGATGGCCCGATCCTGACTGACTCGGGCGGTTTCCAGGTGTTCTCGCTGGGCGACTTGCGCAAGATTTCCGAGGAGGGCGTGAAGTTCCAGTCGCCCATCAACGGCGACCGGCTGTTCCTGACGCCGGAGGACTCGATGCGTATCCAGCATGTGCTGAATTCCGATATCGTCATGATCTTCGACGAATGCACGCCCTATCCCGCCGATGTGCGCCAGGCCGGCGCTTCGATGCGCCTGTCGCTACGCTGGGCGCAGCGCTCGCGCGACGAACATGACCGGCTGGAAAACTCCAACGCACTGTTCGGCATCGTCCAGGGCGGCATGCATGAAGCACTGCGCGACGAATCCCTGGCCGGGCTGACCGGGATGGGTTTCGATGGATACGCCATCGGCGGCCTGTCGGTGGGCGAACCTAAAGAAGAGATGGCGCGCATTCTCGCCCACACCGCGCCGCGCCTGCCGCGCGACAAGCCGCGTTACCTGATGGGCGTCGGCACGCCGGAAGATATCGTGTTCGCCGTCGGCCAGGGCATCGACATGTTCGACTGCGTGATGCCGACCAGAAATGCCCGCAACGGCTGGCTGTTCACCCGTCACGGCGACATCAAAATCAAGAACGCGCAGTACCGGGCCGACACGCGCCCGCTCGATGAAACCTGCGCTTGCCACACCTGCCGCAATTTCACCCGCGCCTATCTGCACCATCTGCATCGCATCGGCGAAATGCTCGGCGCGCGCCTGAACACCCTGCACAATCTCCACTACTACCAGACCCTGATGCGCGAGCTGCGCGAAGCCATAAGTGCCGATACGCTCGACGACTACGTTCTCGGTTTTCGGCGGAATCGCGCCGGCGGCTGATGTTAATTCCATTTCCAAATCGATTGTGACGCGAAGACGAGCCGAAGACAGTGCGATTAGCACGGCGAGGCGAAGTCAACAAAGTCACGATTGATTTGGAAATGGAATAAACTCCTGCTATCGCTACCGAGATGAATGCCATGGCGCTACCCGCACAAAGACCTGCGATTTACGCAGACCTTTTCAACTTACCGGAAAATATGGTCGGCGAGATCATCGCCGGTCGCCTGGTCACGCATCCGCGCCCGGCGCCGAAACATGCGCGGGTTTACTCCGCGCTGGGCGGCGAAATATGGAGCCCTTTCGACCAGGGCCGCAATGGCCCCGGCGGCTGGTGGATACTCGACGAGCCGGAACTGCACCTGAACAACGACATCCTGGTGCCCGACATCGCTGGCTGGAAACGCGCGCACATGCCCAAGCTGCCGGAGACTGCCTGGTTCGAGCTGCCGCCCGATTGGGTCTGCGAGATACTCTCGCCATCGACGGCCCGTGTCGACCGTGCCGAAAAGCTGCCGATCTATGCGCGCCACAATGTGCGCCATGCGTGGTTGGTCGACCCTGACTTGAGAACGCTGGAGATTTTCGAGAACCGCGAAGGCCAATGGGTGCTGCTGACGGTGTTGGAGGACGATGCCGCAGTTTCGCAGCCGCCTTTCGACGCAATCAGCTTCAGCCTTTCCAGTCTCTGGGCCGATTAATTTATCGCTGCGCGGCTTCAAGCGATAAATCCACCGCCGCAATCTGAAGGGAACGCGCCGGCGGCTGATATAATGTTCCGTTTCAACAGACCCTTGTGGAGCCCAATATGCTGATTTCGAATGCCTACGCCCAAGCCGCCGTCGGCGCCCCCGGAGATCTGCTGGGCGGCCTGACCGGCATGCTGCCGATCATCCTGATGTTTGTGGTGCTGTGGTTCCTGATGATCCGTCCGCAAATGAAGAAGGCCAAGGAACAAAGAGCCATGGTCGATGCGCTTGCCAAAGGCGACGAGGTGCTGACCCAGGGCGGCATGGCCGGACGCATCACCAAGGTCGGCGAAAATTTTCTGACGCTTGAAGTCGCCGTGGCGAAAGATGTTCCCGTCGAAATCATCGTGCAGAAACAGGCCGTGGGTACCTTGCTGCCCAAAGGCACCTTGAAAACCCTTTGAACACCTAACTCCCGCCAATACATGAACCGCTATCCCCTCTGGAAAAACATTCTCGTCGCTGTTGTGCTGGCAATGGGCATGTTGTATACGCTGCCGAATTTTTACGGCGAAGCTCCCGCAGTGCAAATCTCCAGCGTCAAGGCCACCGTCAAACTCGACAACGCCCTGCTGGCCCGCGTCGAAGACACGCTGAAAACCGCCGGCATCGTCCAGGACGGCCTGTTCGTTGATCCCAACAGCATCCGCGTGCGGCTCAAGGATGGCGACACGCAGTTGAAAGCCAAGGACGCCCTGGAAAAAGCCCTCAATCCCGATGTCAACGACGCCTCCTATAGCGTCGCGTTGAACCTGCTTTCCAGCTCGCCGCTGTGGCTGACCAACCTGCATGCGCTGCCGATGTACCTCGGCCTCGACCTGCGCGGCGGCGTGCATTTCCTGCTGCAAGTGGATATGAAGGGTGCGCTGACCAAACGCCTCGACTCGACCGGCGCCGATTTGCGCAGCCTGTTGCGCGACAAGAATCTGCGCCATTCCGGCGTCGCCCGTGAAGGCATGACGCTGGTTATCAAATTCCGCGACGCCGAGACGCGCGACAAGGCGCGCAGCGTCATCGCCGACAGCCAGCCCGACCTGCTATTGAGCGAAGCGCAGGACGGCGCGGATTTCAAGCTGGTGGGCGCGCTCAAGCCGGAAGCGGAGAAACGCATTCAGGAATATGCGATCAAGCAGAACATCACCACCCTGCACAACCGCATCAACGAACTCGGCGTATCCGAGCCGGTGATCCAGCAGCAGGGCGCTGACCGCATCGTGGTGGAGCTGCCCGGCGTGCAGGATACCGCCAAGGCCAAGGACATCCTCGGGCGCACCGCGACCCTGGAAATCCGCATGGTGGACGACGAGAACAGCGTCAACCCCGCCGTCATGGAACAGGCCGCCAAAGGCCAGCCGCCGCTGGGTGACGAGCTGTACACGGAGCGCGGCGGCAGGCCGCTGCTGGTCAGGAAACAGGTGGTGCTGACCGGAGAACGGCTCACCGACGCCCAGCCCGGCTTTGACAGCCAGACCCATGAGCCGAGCGTGAATATGACGCTGGATTCAGCGGGGGCGCGCATTTTCAAGGACATCTCGCGCGAGAACATCGGCAAGCGCATGGCCATTCTGCTGATCGAAAAAGGCAAGGGCGAAGTCGTTACCGCGCCGGTGATCCGCGGCGAAATCGGCGGTGGCCGGGTGCAGATTACCGGTCGCATGAGCACCGTCGAGGCCAGCGACATCGCCTTGCTGCTGCGCGCCGGCTCGCTTGCCGCGCCGATGGACATCATCGAGGAGCGCACCATCGGCCCCTCATTGGGCGCCGACAATATCCAGAAGGGCTTCCACTCAACCGTCGGCGGCTTCATTGCCATCGCGGTTTTCATGAGTTTCTACTACCTGTTGTTCGGTTTCGTTTCGGTGGTGGCGCTGGCCTCCAACGTGCTGCTGCTGTTCGCCCTGCTCTCCATGCTGCAAGCCACCCTGACGCTGCCCGGCATCGCCGCCATCGCCCTGACGCTGGGCATGGCCATCGACTCCAACGTGCTGGTCAACGAGCGCATCCGCGAGGAGCTGCGCAACGGCGAATCGCCGCAAGCGGCCATCCGCGCCGGTTATGAGCGCGCCTGGGCCACCATTCTCGACTCCAACGTCACCACCCTGATCGCCGGGGTGGCGCTGCTGATCTTCGGCTCTGGCCCGATCCGCGGCTTCGCCATGGTGCATGTACTGGGCATCATGACTTCGATGTTCAGCTCGGTGGTGGTGTCGCGGGCCATCATCAACCTGATCTACGGCTCGCGCCGCAAAGTCAGCAGGCTGTCAATCGGTCAAATCTGGAAACCTGGAATTCAAACCAAATGAAGCCACAGAGGTCACAGAGGACACAGAGAAAAGAACAGGCGGCGCTTTTCACTCTGTGATCTCTGTGATCTCTGTGGCTAAGGACTTTTAATTATGGAATTTTTCCGTATCAAGCAAGACATCCCCTTCATGCGCCATGCCTTGGTGTTCAACATCATTTCGTTGATCACCTTCATTCTGGCGGTGGTGTTCCTGACCACCAAGGGCCTGCATCTGTCCATCGAATTCACCGGCGGAACCCTGCTGGAAGTCGGCTATACCGAGGCGCCCGATATCGAGAAAATCCGCAATCGCATGGTTCAGGACGGCTTCGCCGATCCGCAAGTGCAGAACTTCGGCAGTACCCGCGACCTGTTGATCCGCGTACCGCTGGCCGGGGACAGCGGCACCGCCAAAGTCAGCGAACAGGTAATGGCTTCGCTGAAGGCTGCAACGACGCAAGCGCCGGAGCTGAAGCGCGTCGAGTTCGTCGGCCCGCAGGTGGGCAAAGAACTGGCTTCCGATGGCGCTATGGCGCTGCTGCTGGTGGTGATCGGCATTGTCATCTATCTGGCGATCCGTTTCGAGTGGCGCTTCGCCATCTCCGCCATCATCGCCAACCTGCATGACGTGGTGATCATTCTCGGCTTCTTCGCTTTCTTCCAATGGGAGTTCTCGCTGCCAGTGCTGGCGGCGGTGCTGGCGGTGCTCGGCTACTCGGTGAATGAATCAGTGGTGGTGTTCGACCGGGTGCGCGAGACCTTCAAGAAAAAACGCGCGCTGACCACCCCGGAAGTGCTCAACCACGCCATCACCAGCACCATCTCGCGCACCATCATCACTCACGGCTGTACCCAGATGATGGTTACCTCGATGCTGATTTTCGGCGGCGCGGCGCTGCATTATTTCGCGCTGGCCCTGACCATCGGCATTCTCTTCGGCATCTATTCCTCGGTGCTGGTCGCCAGCCCGCTGGTGATGTGGCTGGGCGTGTCGCGGGCGCAGTTCATTACGCCGAAGAAAGCCAAAGAAGAAGCGGTCGTCTGAAAACCGGCGCTACGTCTATGTCTATGTCAGAGCATCGCAAGGGCATGCTGTCAATCCGCGTCTGGGATTTCCCCACCCGCCTGTTCCACTGGTCGCTGGTGCTGCTGGTAAGTTTTTCCGGCATCACCGGCGAGTTTGGCGACGACTTCGGCGCGCAGGTTCTGGATTGGCACGCACGTTCCGGCTACGCAATCCTGACCCTGTTGCTGTTTCGCCTGATGTGGGGCTTTGTCGGCGGAACACATGCGCGCTTCCGTAATTTTTTGCGTGCTCCGCAGACCGTCATTGCCTATCTCCGGGAGCTGAGGCAAGCGCCACAGAGCAGACTGCGGCCGGGCCACAATCCACTGGGCGGCTGGTCGGTGGCGGCGATGCTGACATGCCTGGCGCTACAGGTCGGCACCGGCCTGTTTCTGACCAATGATGACCTCGGCTTTGAAGGCCCGCTGGCCCGGCATATCGGCAGCCACCTGGCGGATCAACTCAAAGCATTGCACGCGGCCAATTTCATCGTGCTGCTGATACTGATCGCCCTGCATCTTTTTGCCATCGGTTTTTATTACTTTTCCAAAGGCGAAAACCTGCTGCGACCCATGCTTACCGGGGACATGCCGGTTGCCGAGGGCGCTGTAGACGCTCCTTCAAAGGGCGGCCATACCTTGCTGGGAGCGGCGGTAATGGCGATAGGCGCGGCGCTCGCCTGGTTCATCGTAACCAGGTTGTAAATTCGGCAGGAAATCCCCAACAAAAAGCCGGCCCGCAGGCCGGCTTTTTGTTGTCAGAAAAACCAGGTTTCTAGTTGCGCGCTTCCTTGAGCCGATAATCGTCGTGGCATGATTTGCAGCTCTTGCCCAATTCGCCGATCGCCGTCTTGACGGCTTTTTCGTCGCCGGTTTTGGCGACCTTGGCGAGATTGGCGGCGGCTTGCTGGACTTTATCGGCATGCTCCTTGAACTTCTCCGACTCGCTCCATATCTTCATGCTGGCCTTGGTGGGCGCGCCTTTTTCCGTGCCGGGCGCAAAGGAAGTCCAGGGCAGGTCGATGATGGTGTCGAGCACATTGCTGTTCTTGACGACCACATCCTTGTTGTATGGAATCTTGCCCTGCGCCATGCTGATCATCGGGCCAAAAGCATGGCCAACAACATTCATCACTGACTGGCGGTAGCCGATTGCATCTTCCGGCTTGACCTGTGCGCTGGCGCCGGCGGCAACCATTAACGTAAGTGCAGTTGCGAAAATATGTCTGGTTTTCATTTTTACGATTTTCTCCTTACAGTCGATGATAAAAAAGGCCGTCCCGCGCAAAACAATCCGGCGAGGAAATTACTCCAGCCCGGTGGAAAATATATGCTTGACCCGCAAGGTGCGCGGCGTTTCCTGCAATTGCAGCAGGCGTTCGATGTTCGGGTGCTTGCCCGGATTGGCGCGTGCATCCTCGACGTGCTCGGCATACAGTTCCAGACCCTTGCTCGCCGCATCGACCGTGATGGCCCCGAAAATCTGGCCGAGGTGATTATAGATGATCAACGAGCCCGCCTGTCCCGGCTTGTTCTCGATGATCGCCACCAGGCTGCCGTCCGCCGCATCCAGCAGTTGCAACGCGGCGAGATGGGAAACCCTGGGCAACTGCTTGAGATTGTCGTTGAATGCCATCGTCAAATTCTTTTTGCCAGTTCAATTGCCTTGCCGAGATAGCTCCACGGCGTCATTTCCAGCAGTCGCGTTTTTTCATGGTCGGGAATCGCCAGCGTGCGGATGAAAGCCTGCAAGCCCTGCTGAGTGACCCCTTTGCCGCGCGTAAGTTCCTTCAATTGCTCATAAGGATTCGCCACGCCGTAGCGGCGCATTACCGTTTGCACCGGCTCGGCCAGAACTTCCCAGCAGGCATCCAGATCCGCATGCAGCCGCTCGGGGTCGGCTTCCAGCTTGCCCAGCCCGCGCAGACAGGAGTCGTAGGCGAGCAGCGCGTAACCGAACGCCACGCCCAGGTTGCGCAACACGGTGGAATCAGTCAGGTCGCGCTGCATGCGCGAAATCGGCAGCTTCTCGGAGAGATGGCGCAACACGGCGTTGGCCAAACCCAGGTTGCCTTCGGAGTTTTCGAAGTCAATCGGATTCACCTTGTGCGGCATGGTCGACGAACCGATCTCGCCGGACTTGAGCTTCTGCTTGAAATAGCCCAGCGAGATGTACTGCCAGAGATCGCGGTTGGCATCCAGCAATATGGTGTTGGCGCGGGCAATGGCGTCGAACAGTTCGGCCATGGCGTCGTGCGGCTCGATCTGGATGGTATAGGGATTGAAAGTTACACCGAAGGATTCGATGAAGCGGCGATTAAACCCTTCCCAGTCAAAATCCGGATATCCCGCCAGATGCGCGTTGTAATTGCCTACTGCACCGTTGAACTTGGCCCGCAGCGGCACGGCGGCGATATTTTTCATGGCCCCTTCGAGGCGCGCGCAGATGTTCGCCATCTCCTTGCCCAGCGTGGTTGGGCTGGCCGGCTGACCGTGCGTGCGCGCCAGCATCGGCAGTTCCGCCAGGGCATGCGCCAGTCCGCGGAAGCGTTCGGCCAGGCGCTCCAGTCCGGGCAACAACACGCGGGCGCGGCCTTCCTGCAGCATCAGCGCATGTGAGAGGTTATTGATATCTTCCGAGGTACAGGCAAAATGAATGAACTCGCTGGCGGCCATCACCTCCGGATTGCCGGAGAGCCGCTCCTTGAGCCAGTATTCCAGCGCCTTGACATCGTGGTTGGTACGTTGCTCAATGGTCTTGATGGCATCGGCGTCGGTCACCTTGAAATCGGCCACAACCAGATCAAGTTCATTCAAGGTATCTGTTGAAAACGCTTTGATCCCGGCCAACTCCGGCGCTGCAGCAAGCGCCTTGAGCCAGGCGATCTCGACACGCAGGCGATTCCTGATCAGGCCGAACTCGGAAAAATGCGCGCGCAACGGCTCAAGCTTGCCGGCATAACGGCCATCGAGCGGCGAGAGGGCGGTGAGGGTGGTGAGTGTGGTCAGCGCGTCCAAAGAAATCGGGGCCATGTGAAAACTGTATGATGGTCAGGTAGGAATTTTATCACGCACGACTGGACACGCACCACGAAGCCTATCCGTAAGTATCGCCTTGAATGATACAATCGCCTTTCCCCATATCATGCAATCGCATCCATAACCGATGAAGCTGCTTGGATCCCTGACCAGTCCTTACGTCCGAAAGGCGCGCGTGGTGCTCGCCGAAAAAAAAATCGAGTATGCGCTTGTGCTGGATATTCCATGGGCCGCCGATACCAAGGTGCCGCAGTTCAACCCGCTCGGCAAAGTGCCGGTACTACTGTTCGACGACGGCAGCACGCTCTACGACTCGCGTGTCATTGTCGAATATCTGGATACCGTTTCACCCAACAACCGCCTGATTCCCGGCTCAGGCCGGCAGCGCATCATGGTCAAGCGCTGGGAAGCGCTGGGCGACGGCGTCTGCGACGCGGCTGCTGCGGCTTTCCTGGAAGCCAAGCGACCGGCGGAGCAGCAGAGCGCCGCCTGGATTGATCGGCAGCAGGGCAAGATACTGGCCGGCCTGCAAGTCATGGCCGACGATCTCGGCGAACAGCCATGGTGCCACGGCAGCGCCTTTTCGCTGGCCGACATCGCCGTCGGCTGCGCGCTCGGCTATCTGGCCTTCCGCTACCCCAACATCGGCTGGCATGAACAGTATCCCAATCTCGCCAGGCTATACGCCAAGCTGATACAGCGTCCTTCGTTCGCCGATACGATCCCGCACGACTAGCCGGATTAGAGAATATGTGGTAGCATTAAGCTACCATTTTAATCTGTCACTGCGTCCGGCCATGAATCGATTTTCATCTGTCGAAACAGGTATCGCCATCACCTCACCATGCCCAAGCTGAAACAGCAGAATGAGGTGTGCTCCGTTGCATTGGCTTTGCAACTGATCGGCGACCGCTGGACGTTGTTGATTATCCGCGACGCTTTCTTTGGCGTCACGCGCTTCCAGGACTTTCACCAAAGCATTGGCCTTGCCAGGAACGTGCTGTCGGATCGCCTCGCCAAACTTGTTGATGGCGGCGTCCTCAAAACCGTGCCTGTCGGAGAAGGAAGCTGGAACGAATACCAATTGACCCCCATGGGACGCGATCTGCAACCCGCGCTTTTGGCCCTCATGCAATGGGGAGATCGCTGGGTCAACCAGCCGGAAAACATCCCTGTGAAAATCATTGACCGCCGAACCGGCAAACTGATTCCACCCATCAAAATCCTGAACGCCAAGTACCTTGCATACAAACCGGGTCCGGGGGCGAAGCACCCGCACGCCCAAAGACAGAACACCGTCTACGAGCGCGTGCGCCAACGCCTGAAAGGAGTAAACCCATGAATCTATATCTGCGACTGATCTGGCTGCTACTGACCTATCGGTTCAAGCCCAGGATGGCTTTCACGGATAACCTTGATCGGAAAATGCGGGTCATGCCCGGCGACATTGACATCAATGGACACGTCAATAACGGCCGCTACCTCACTCTCGTTGATCTGGCGATCATCGAGATGTTCCTGCGCTCGGGCGTATTGCTCAAGGCATTCCGGCGGGGCTGGCGGCCTATGCTGGGCGGCTCGATCATCAGCTATCGGCGTGGGATGACTCCATTTTCTCAGTACACTCTGCGCTTCCAGTTGCAGTCATGGGATGACCGCTGGAATTACTTCCGCTTTGAATTCATTCAAGCCGGGAAAACGGCTGCCCTCGGGTACGCCAAGGGCGCGCTGGTTGGCCCCAAAGGGTGGATCAGCAACATCGAGGCCGATACCCATATGGGCATATCACGCAACGAACGCACCCACCCGCCCGAACTGGATTTCTGGATATCTGCGGAGCAGTCTCTCGCCGCCAATATCCTTCGATAACCAGTGAAGGCAAATCTGCTACAGCGGGTTGTAATCACCGGCATGGGCGCTGTGACTCCACTCGGGAACAACGCCGCAACATTCTGGAATAAGCTCGTCGCCGGCCAGAGCGGCGCGGGACCCATCACGCATTTCGATGCGGCGAAATTCAAGACGCGCTTCGCCTGCGAAGTAAAAGGCTTCGATGCGGAGCAATACCTCGAGCGGAAGGAAGCGCGCAAGACAGACCCGGTGACGCACTACGCCATCGCCGCGGTGGATGAAGCGCTGAAATCCTCCGGCCTGCTCGACGCCGAGGTGGATCGCAACGAGGTCGGCGTCATCTGGGGGTCGGGCATCGGCGGCATGCAGACCTTCGAAGCGCAGATGATCGAATTCGGCGAAGGCGACGGCACCCCGCGTTTCAACCCCTTCTTCATTCCGAAAACCCTGATCGACACCACCTCGGGTTGGCTGGCGATACGCTACGGTTTTCGCGGCATCAATTACACGGCGGTATCGGCCTGCGCGACTTCAAACACCACAATCATGGATGCGTTCAATTACATCCGCTGGGGCAAGGCGGAAGCCATGATCGCAGGCGGATCGGAAGCGGCCATCACGATGGGCGGCATCGGCGGGTTTAATGCCATGAAAGCTTTATCCACGCGCAATGAAAATCCCCAGACCGCCTCGCGTCCTTATGATGCAGGCCGCGATGGTTTCGTAATGGGCGAGGGAGCGGGGGCGCTGGTGCTCGAATCACTGGAACATGCGCAGAAGCGCGGTGCGCGGGTTTATGCCGAGGTGATCGGGGCCGGCATGTCGGCGGATGCCTATCATCTTACCGCCACGCACCCCGATGGACTTGGCGTGCGCCTTGCGCTAAACCGTGCGCTCCAGGATGCCGGCATACGCCGCGATGAAGTGGACTACATCAACACGCACGCCACGTCGACGCCCGACGGCGATTTGAACGAGTTGAAGGCCATCCAATCGGTATTCGGGGAGCATGTGCGCAGCATGAACATCAGCGCCACCAAATCGATGACCGGCCACCTGCTGGGCGCCGCCGGCGCCGTCGAGGGGGTCGCATGCATCCATGCACTACTGCACGATCTCGTTCCGCCCACCATCAACGTCGAGCAGCTTGATCCCGGCGTCCCGGAAGGCTTCAACCTGACACCGGGAAAAGCCGTGCGGCGGAAGGTAAATATCGCAATGAGCAATACCTTCGGCTTCGGCGGACACAACGCGATTGTGCTGTTTAAAAAATTCGGCGGCTACTGAATCACCCCGCCGCCCAGGCATACCCGTGACTCGTACAACACCACCGACTGACCCGGCGTGACGGCCCATTGCGGTTCGGCGAAAGTGATATCGCAACGCTCGCCGTCGACCGCCGCCACCTCGCACGGCGCGTCAGGCTGCCGATAGCGGGTCTTCGCCGTGTATACCCAGTGGGTGTGCGGCGCCTTGTCGCTCACCCAGGATAGATCGACGGCTGTCAGATGATCCTTCAGTAGCGCCTGGTGGGCGTGGCCTTGCACGACGTAGAGCACATTTTTCTGCATGTCCTTGGCGGCGACGTACCACGCCTCATGATCGCCGGCGTCGTCGGCGTTGCCTTTCACGCCGCCGATGCCCAACCCCTTGCGCTGCCCCAACGTGTGATACATCAAACCATCATGCTGGCCGATCAGCTTGTCGCCGTCGAGCGTGCGTATCTCCCCGGGCTGTGCTGGCAGGTAACGCGAGAGGAACTCGCGGAATGGCCGCTCGCCGATGAAGCAGATGCCGGTGGAATCCTTCTTGGCGAAATTCGGCAGCCCGGCGGCTTCTGCGATCTTGCGCAGCTCGCGCTTGTAGAGATGGCCGACCGGAAACAGCGTCTTGCTCAACTGCGTCTGGTTCAGGCGATACAGGAAATAACTCTGATCCTTGTTGCCGTCCTCGGCCTTGAGCAACTGCTGCTCGCCCAGGTATTCCCGCACCTGAGCATAGTGACCGGTGGCGATTTTGTCTGCACCCAGGCTTATCGCATGGTCGAGAAATGCCTTGAACTTGATTTCGGCGTTGCACAGCACGTCGGGATTGGGCGTGCGGCCAGCCTGGTATTCCCGCAGGAATTCACTGAACACCCGCTCCCGGTATTCGGCGGAAAAATTCACCGCCTCCAGCTCGATGCCGATGACATCGCAGACGGCGGCTACGTCGATCAGGTCCTGGCGCGTCGAGCAGTATTCGTCATCGTCGTCGTCCTCCCAGTTCTTCATGAACAGGCCGATCACTTTCCAGCCCTGCTGTTTCAGCAGCAGCGCCGCGACGGAGGAGTCAACGCCGCCGGACATGCCGACGATGACGGTTTTTTCAGCCATGCGTATCTCCATAATGCCGCACCAGATCGAGCGGGAAACGCCGCCCGGCCAGGTAATCCGCCACGCACTGCATCACCAGCGGACTGCGATGGCGTGCGCGCCCGGCCTCGATTTCCGCTGGCGTCAGCCAGATCGCGCGGAGGATGCCGTCATCCAGCGGACGCTGTGCCTCATGCTCGCCCAGTTCGCCGCGATAGGCAAAGCGCAGATAGGTAACGTCCCACTGCGGACGCCGCCATTGATAAATCCCCACCAGTTCGCGCGGCACGAAATGCCAGGCCGTCTCCTCCAGCACCTCACGGGTACAGGCGGCGAGCAGCGATTCACCCTCGTCGAGATGTCCCGCCGGCTGGTTGAAGCGGAGACTGTCGTCGCCGCCGTCCTTGACCCGCTCTTCCACCAGCAGGAATTTTCCGTCGCGCTCAATCACCGCAGCGACGGTGACATTGGGTTTCCATGGCGTAGTCTTCGCTTTCATGGAAAGCATTTTACCGCGCCGCCATCCCCAACTTCGGACGAACCGGCAAATCGGCTAAAATTACGGCTTACGATTGAACCCGGAGACTCATCATGTCCATGTCCGACCGCGACGGCCTCATCTGGTACGACGGCAAGCTGGTACCCTGGCGCGACGCCAATACGCACGTCCTGACCCATTCCCTGCACTACGGCCTGGCGGTGTTTGAGGGCTTGCGCGCCTACAACACGGTGAAAGGCACGGCGATTTTCCGTCTCAAGGAACACACCGACCGCCTCTTCAATTCGGCGCACATCTATCGCATGACCATCCCCTATGACAAGGCGACGCTGATCGAGGCGCAGAAAGAGGTGGTGCGCGCCAACAAACTGGAATCCGCCTATGTCAGGCCGATTGCTTTCTACGGTTCGGAAAAAATGGGCATCAGCCCGCGCGGCGCGCAGGTGCATGTGGCCATCGCCGCCTGGGAGTGGGGCTCCTATCTCGGCGAGGAAGGCATGGAGAAGGGCATCCGCGTGCGCACCTCCAGCTACGCCCGCCACCATGTGAATGTCACCATGGCGCGGGCGAAATTTTCCGCCACTTATGCCAATTCGATCCTCGCCAATATGGAAGCCATCGACGAAGGCTATGACGAAGCACTGCTGCTCGACGTCGACGGCTTCGTTGCCGAAGGCGCTGGCGAGAATCTTTTCATCGTCAAGGACGGCGTGATTTACGAACCGGAAATCGCCTCGGCCCTGGTCGGCATCACGCGCGGCACGATCATCGCACTGGCTGGCGAACTGGGCTTGAAGGTGATCTCTAAACGCCTTACCCGCGACGACATCTACATCGCCGACGAAGCCTTCTTCACCGGCACCGCCGCCGAAGTCACCCCCATCCGCGAACTCGACCGCCGCCAGATCGGCGCGGGGAAACGCGGGCCGATCACCACCAAACTGCAAAGCCTGTTCTTCGAGGTGGTGAACGGCAAGGCGCCGGCCCATGCCGACTGGCTGACGTTGGTCGGGAAAGCATAAAGGAATTCGCCATGACGCCAAACACCGACACCGCCCGCGAAGTCACGCTCACTGCCCAGGATTTGCCCTTGCACTGTCCGCGTCCGGGCAGCCCGCTGTGGGCGCGTCACCCGAGAGTGTTTCTCGACGTGCTGAAAACCGGCGTGGCGGACTGCCCCTACTGCGGCACCCGCTACCGCTTTAGCGGCGATGCGCCGAAAGGGCATCATTGAGCGGAGTCTCCCGCCCCTTGCGGATACTGATCGTCGCTCCTGCCTGGATCGGCGATACCATACTCGCGCAATCGCTGTTCATGCGACTGCATCAGAAACACCCGAATCTTGTGCTGGACGTGCTGGCGCCCGCCTGGAGCGCGCCCTTGCTGGCGCGCATGGGTGAAGTGCGGAATGTCATCGACAACCCCCTGGCCCACGGCGAATTTAATCTGCCGGCGCGCTGGCGGCTCGGCCAGGCGTTGCGCAACACCGCTTATGACGAAGCCATCGTCCTGCCGAATTCCTGGAAATCTGCGCTGCCGCCGTTTTTCGCCGGCATTCCAGTTCGCACCGGCTACACCGGCGAGGCGCGCATCGGTCTGCTGAACCGCCGCCACCGTCTCGATCCGCTGGTTCTGCCGCAACTCGCACAACGCTACGCACAACTGGCCGAAACGCCGGACTCGCCACCATCAGCACGGCCTTTGCCGCAGCCCCAACTCCAGTCGAGCGCACAGCAACAGCGCGCAGTACGCCTGACGCTGCGCCTGCCAGTCGATGTCCAACCGGCAATATTCTGCCCCGGCGCAGAATTCGGCCCGGCCAAACGCTGGCCGGTGCGTCATTTCGCCGCGCTGGCGCGCAGCCTGGCGGCGGACGGGATTCCGGTATGGCTGATCGGCTCGCACAAGGATGTGGCGACCGGCGAAGAAATCGCGCAACTGGCGCCGGATGCTGCGTTGAATTTATGCGGACGCACCTCGCTGGAGCAGGCCATCGACCTGCTCGCCGGGGCGCGTCTGGTGGTCAGCAACGATTCCGGCCTGATGCATGTCGCCGCCGCGTTGAACCGGCCCCTGCTGGCAATTTATGGTTCCTCCAGCCCGACGTATACCCCGCCGCTGTCGCCGCATGCGAAAATCGTCACGCTGAATGCCGATTGCAGTCCCTGCTTCAAGCGGGTTTGCCCGCTCGGCCACTTCAAGTGCCTGGAACATTTGACGCCCGAGTCGGTGCTGAACCAAATCGATCATTGATCCATGTCCGCACAGAACGCACAGAAAACAATTTTCGCCACACCGCAGGACGCCGAGACGGCCTTCTACGACGCGCTCGAACGCGCCGACCTGGAAGCCCTGATGGCGGTGTGGGCCGAGGACGAAGAGATCGTCTGCATCCAGCCGGGCGGCCCGCGCCTGACCGGCTACGCCAGTGTGCGCGAAACCTGGCGGCGGATTTTTGAAAGCGGCCAGCGTCTCACTGTCGTGCTGTCGCAACCCATCGTGATGCAGGGCATGCTGGTCTCGGTGCACAGCCTGTGCGAGCAGGTCGGCCTGCGCGGCGGCGAAGCCGGACAAACCGCCCCGCTGCTCGCCACCAACGTATATGTGCGCGGCGCACTGGGCTGGCGTCTGCTGCTGCACCACGCCTCGCCGGCGCCGCCGGAGTCGATGAACCAGATTCCCAAGACGCTGCACTGATTCATTGCCTTCCCGTTTATGCCGTCTCGCTACCAGGCGCCGCTCTGGCTCCCCGGCGCTCATGCGCAAACCCTCTGGCCTCTGCTGCGCCGGCCTCCGCGACCGCACTATCGGCGCGAACGCTGGGAGACGCCGGACGGCGACTTCATCGACCTCGACTGGATCGACACACCGGCCCAAGCGCCGCTGCTGGCGCTGTTTCACGGCCTGGAGGGTAGTTCGGACAGTCACTATGCGCGCGCTTTGATGCTTGCCATCAGCCAACACGGCTGGCGCGGGGTGGTGGTGCATTTTCGCGGTTGCTCAGGCGAGCCTAACCGTTTGGCGCGCGCCTACCACTCCGGCGATTCGACCGAGGTCGACTGGATATTGCGGCGTCTGCGCAGCAGACACGACGCTGCATTGTTCGCCGTCGGCATCTCGCTGGGCGGCAACGCCTTGCTCAAATGGCTGGGCGAACAGGGTGGCGCGGCAGCCGGCGTGGTCACTGCTGCTGCTGCCATCAGCGCCCCACTGGATCTCGCCGCCGCCGATGCGGCGCTGTCGCACGGCGTCAGCCGCCTGTATGCGCGGCATTTTCTGCGCACCCTGATCCCCAAGGCGCTGACCAAGCTGGAACGCTTCCCCGGCCTTTACCGCGCCGATACGGTGTGCGCCGCACGTACCCTGCGCGATTTCGACGCTGCCGTCACCGCGCCGCTGCACGGTTTCAGCAGTGCGGCGGATTACTACGCACGCAGCAGCGCCGCGCAATATCTCTCTGGCATAGCCGTGAAAACACTGCTGGTAAACGCCCTCAACGACCCCTTCCTGCCGGCCAACGTGCTCCCCGCCGCGCACTCGCTACCCGCCACAGTAACGCTGGAAACACCTCGCGGCGGCGGCCATGCCGGCTTCGTCAGCGGCCCCTTTCCCGGCCACCTGAACTGGCTGCCGCAACGTCTGCTGAAATTTTTTCAGTAAGCGCTCGTTGAGTTCATCCGCTCATGCGCCAACTTCCATGTCTCGCAACACCGCAGGGCGAGAGCCGATCATCGCCGCCCAGTTTTTCAGGCGCGGATAATCGCTCAAACTGATCTCGGCCCGGCTTCCAGCAACATGTAGTGGTACAACTCGCCCATCACCGGGCCGACGTTGGCAACTTCGAACATCAGCCACTTGATCACCTCGCTGCGAACCTTGAGGTCTGCGGGCAATAGCCGCCCGGTTTTTTCCGCCAGGTAATGCAGGATCGCGCCGGACTCGAAAATAATCGCGCCGGTGTCGTGATCCTGAATCGCGGGTACGGTTGCATTCGGACTGATGGCGGCAAAATCATCCGGCGGCTTGCCACCCTCCCGTTTCTCCACATATTTGACGGTATAAGGCAAGCCAGTTTCGTGCAGCATGATGGAAGCCTTGCGGATATTCGGGCTGGCGCTGCGGATGGTATATAAATCGATCATAGAATTGTTCCGCTTGGTTGACTTAGCTGAAATCGATCACCACCTTGCCGAAATGGCCCGCCTCCTTCAGGTACTGATAGGCCGCTGGCGCTTCGTCAAAAGCGAACTGCCGGTCGATCACCGGGTGGATGCGGTGCTCTTCGACAAAGCGATTGAGCCGCTCGAAGTGCTCCACCGATCCCACGAGTATGCCGTTGATGCTGGCGTTCTTGAACATCAACGGTCGAATATTCGGCTGCATGTCGAAGCCTGTCAGCACGCCGATCTGGGCAATCCGGCCTGCGGGTGCAATGGCCGCAATCGACCGGTCGCAGGTATCGGGGCCGCCGAGTTCGAGGATGTGATCCACGCCCCTGCCGCCGGTGTAGTCGAGCGCGGCCTTGTCCCAGTCAGGCTGCGTGCGATAGTTGATGGTTTGCCAGGCGCCCATTGCCCGGGCGCGCTCCAGCTTGGCGTCCGAGGACGAAGTGACAATTACCCGCGCGCCCTGGGCGTGAGCCAGTTGCAGGCCAAACATTGCCACCCCGCCCGTGCCTTGCACCAGCACGGTCTCGCTGGCTTGCAGACGACCGCGTTCAAACAGGGCCTGCCAGGCGGTGAGGCCGGCGCAAGGCAAGGCGGCTGCCTCGGCCAGGCTCAGGTGCGCGGCAACCTCGACCAGGGATGCGGCGTCAACGACGATGGTGTCGCTCAAGACGCCGTCGGTCTGGCCGCCGCCCAGCACTCGTGCCTGGTGGTAGCTCATGGTAAACGCTCCGCCATGCCAGTCGGGAAAGAAGTTGGGGCTGACCCGGTCGCCCGCCTTCCAGCGCGTCACGCCAGCGCCCACGGCCTCCACCGTGCCGGCACAGTCGGAGAGGGGGATCAGACCCTCGCGGTTATTCTGCGTATCCTGCAAGACCAGCAGGTCGCGGTAGTTCAGGCTGGCGGCGCCCACGCTCAGCAGCACCTGGCCGGGGCCGGGCGCGGGAGCGGCGCGTTCGCCACGGGTGGGAGCGAAGGCGGCGCCAGTTTTTTTGAGACTGTAGCTACGGGAGTTCGAGGTCATATTCCATCCTAAAATGTAGTGGTCGCTACATAATAGAACGGGCCGGAAGCGGGTGTCAACAAATTATGTAGTGAAGAGTACAATATTCCCATGGACCGCCCCACAAAAGCCAAAGCCGTCAAACGCAGTGCCGGTCGCCCGCGCGCTTTCGACCGGCAGAAAGCGCTGGGCATTGCCCTGGATTTATTCTGGCGGCACGGTTACGGCGGCGTTTCTATCGGCCAGCTCACTGCGGCAATGGGCATCTCGCCACCCAGCCTGTATGCCGCATTCGGTTCCAAGGAGACGCTCTACCGGGAGGCGGTGGCGCTCTACCTGGATCGCTACGGCGGCTTCATGAGCGGGCTGCTGGATGACCGCCGCGCGGCGCGCGAGGCGGTCGAACGCGCGCTGCAGGAAGTCGCCAGGCAATTCGGCCATGCCGATCACGCGCCGGGTTGCATGGTGTCCTGCGCCGAATTGCAAGCTGCGCCGGACAACGCGGCGCTGGTCATGGAGATGGCCAAGCTCCGCCAGTCCGCACAATGCGCCCTGCACGGCAGGCTGGAAGCCGCGCGCACGTCAGGAGAAATACCGCCAACAACCGATACCGCGTCACTCGCCGCCTACTACGCCATGGTGATCCAGGGGATGGCGGTGCAGGCGCGGGACGGCGCCAAGACGGCGTTGCTCAAGCGCCTGGCGGTCTTGGCGATGCAGGCTTGGCCTGAATAACCGATCGCTACTCGCCGCGCAACTCCCGCGCCAGGTCGTCCGCGCCGTACACCTTGACCAAGGCTTCCATGATAGCGCGCGCATCGACCGCCACTGCGCGCGCCTTGACATCGGAGTAGACGAAACGATTACCGAGGCCTTCGAGATTTTGATCGAAGATCAAGCCGACCCATTCGCCCTGGCGGTTGACCACCGGCGAACCCGAGTTGCCGCCGATGATGTCGAGGGTGGAAACAAAATCCAGCGGGGTGGCGGGGGCGAGGCGCCGTAAGCCTTGCGTCCAGCGCGGTGGCAAGTCGAAAGGAGGCCGCTCGTCGAAAGCGGCGGCTCGCGCCTGCAATCCGAGAAAATTGGTCTTCCACGGCGTCAATATTCCATCTGCATCGTAGCCGGAGACGCTGCCGAAAGTGAGTCGTAGCGTGGCGGTGGCATCCGGCGCCAAGCGGTCGCCGTAGGCGCGGTAACGGGCGCGGCCAATGATCTCAGCGGCGCGCTTGATCGGTGTTTCACCCTCGATCTCGGCGAATTTCTGGAGCGCACGTCGCATCGGGTAGATGTCGCGCGCCAGCACGATCAACGGGTCGGTGGATGCTTCCACGGCGGCGACGCCGCCTTCGATCAGGCGCACCCGTTGTTCCGCCCGGTCTATCTTGCTGGCTTCGATCAGCGCTGTCGCCGCCGCAAGCGGCGTGGCGTCACCCAGCACGCGTCTGACAAAGGGATGGTCACGACCGAGCAAATCCGCCGCCTCCTGCCATTGCCCGGCCAGACGGGCAATTTCAAGGTCTTTGTAGATAGGCGCATTCGACTTCAGGCGCGGCAACAGGCTGGCAATTGCCGCCTCGCGGTAATCTTCGAGACGTTCGCCCTCCGGGAGGAGGCGTTCGTGCGCCAGCTCGACAATCTGCCCGGCCAGTGAGAACAGGGTGTGGCGGCCATAGGTTACCGCCCACAACTCACGCGCGCGCGCATCCAGTTGGCTTGTTGCCACGGCGATTTGACGCCAGGGATCGCCATCTCCGGCCTGCGCGAGTTCCCTATATGACTTGCGCAACGCGGTTTCTTCTTCAGTTTTCTTGCGCATCAGCTTCCCGTCATTCAACGCCTTGTATTCCCCTTGCAAGGCCTTGATCCGGTTTTCGACGCCGAACAAATTATTCTCGGCGCGCCGCGCCGACTCAGGCGAGCGTGCCGCGAACGCTGTCAACACAGCCCGCTGACGCTGTGCGCTGGCGATGCGCAGCGGGTAGTGCAGGTCGCGCAGGGATTCGAGTTGGATCACAGTATCGAGCCGGTCGGTCGAGTAAGGATGCCCGGCAGCGAACACCAGCTCATGCTCCTGAATCCCCTCACGTGACCAGTGCAGATAACTGGCCGGCTTTACCGGCTGGCCGTTTTGGTAGGCACGGAAGATGGCAAAGTCGAGATCGTAGCGAGGGAACACGAAATTGTCGGGATCGCCGCCGAAGAAGGCGATTTGCTTCTCCGGCGCAAACACCAGCCGTACGTCGTGCCAGACCTTGTAGCGATAGAGGTGGTAGAGGGCGCCGTGATACAGCGATACCACTTCGCAGCGCAGCTTCGATGTCTTGGCGCAAGCCTGCTCAATGCCGGCAATCGCCGTCTTACGCTGGGTGTTGGCGACTTCGTCTGAAGCCGTCGGTTGCACCGCCGCGAATACTTTGGCGCTGACGTCTTCGCTCGACTGCAATACCTTGATCTCGGTATCCGGGCAGGGCAACTCTTGCTCGCGGCTGCGCGCCAGAAAACCGTTCATGACAAAATCGCTGCCCGCTTTCGACAGCTTCTCGATGCAAGCAAAACCGACGTGATGATTGGTCAGCAACAAACCCTGCGGGGAAACAAACGAGGCCGAAGCGCCGCTGAAATTCACCGCCGCCAGCCGCAGGTGTTCCAGCCAGGCAGGCGTAACGGAAAACCGGTAACGCTCGGCAAGTGCCTGGGCGGGCGGATTTTCAAAAGTCCACATGCCTTCGTCGGCATGGGCCGGGGTCATGGTGGCGAGCAGCAGGCACAGCAAGGCGTACAGGGGCAGGCGTGGCATGGGTCGACTCCGGTTGCAGCCGCAGTGGCGAAATTTTCCGGCTGGGGAATATGATTCTACACAGTCAGCCATTTTGATTGTGCCGACTTCGAGGGCATCGTCCTGCTGTTGTTCACTTGCACTGAACAGGGTAGGATTGCTGTTGAGACTTGACCGAGAGAAGGTCGACATGAAAACCGCAGGCGTCCCGAGGTCCAGCGCCAAGGCGCGCCGAGGCGGAACGCCGGCCTGGCGGAAATACAACTACAACTTCAGTCTCGCGCTGCTGCTCAGCCTGATACTGCATGCGCTGGTGCTGATGCTCCAGTTCGGCGCGCCTGGTCTGGGCTTGCCCTGGCTCGGCTGGCCTGGGGACGAACGCCGGGCGGACATCCCCGCACTTCAGGCGACTCTGTTGGAACCGGCGGTAGTCGCTGTCAGTCCCGTAAAAACTATCCCGGTTGAACCCGTCGCGCGTATTCTCCGACCGGCTGTTGTGCCGGAGGTTCGTACCAAAATCGTCCGTCCGCCGCGTGACACGCCGCCGCCACAGGAAGCGCCGAAGGAAGTTCCGCTTGCCGAAGCAGCAGAACTTCCCACACCTGCACCGAAAACCGCTGTGTTGAGTACGGATCAGGCAAGTCCGTGGAGCACACCCGCTGCACAGGTAGCGCCCGAGCAGGACGTAAAACCCAGCGAGTTGGCAGCCGCCGAACTACAGGCCAGTGCGGAAGCCCAGGAGCACAAGAGGATTGAAGCACTCGCACAGCTTGAAGATGAGCAGAAAAAACTCGCCCTGGCGGCTGCGGTCAAGATGCGCGATGAGGCGCTGGAGCGTCAGAGAGCGGAGGAAATGGCGCGCATCGAAGAGGCGAAGAAACAAGCCGAGCAGGCGGCTGCTGCGAAGCAGCGCGAAGA
>JACQAO010000024.1 GCA_016194935.1 Betaproteobacteria bacterium | reverse complement strand
TTATCCGCTTCACAGACCCATCACCACCGCAATCCCCGCTCGGTGGCTCAACCCTCGCGCACGAATCAAATTCCTCGTCCTGGGAACCATTAAAAACCCCGCTGCCGAGCCGTGAGAAATTCAATCGCGGAATTTGGGTAGAGGTATATCTTGACAGCACCATCGGGATAGGTGACGCTCGATAAATTGTCTGCGGCGTCGTAGGCATATCGAAACAGCCCATTGGCTTGGTCAGTGACCTGCGCAACACGATCCTGGCTATCGTATGTAAATAGCATTTTACGTCCAAAGGCATCGGAAACAACCGACAAACGGTTGGCGGTATCGTACGTAAGCGTTTGTACGGCGCCGAAGCGGTCAGCGATCGCAACCAGTTTTCCGGCGCTATCGTAGCTCTCGGTCGCGTCGTCCGAGTTGAGGTACTGCCATCCGGATAGATTGCCGCTGGCGTCGGTCAGTCTTGTCAATTTGTCCGGGACATCCGCATCCGCCACCCATTGCCCATTGACCAGGATAAACGAGAAGGTTTGACCATTTTGGCGAAGGGCGGTAACAAAGGTAGTCGCAGTGTCCACAAGTACGGAAATGCTACGGTCATAAGTGTGCCGCCATTGACTGCCGATGCTGCCGCGTGAAACGATGTCAGGCGTGCTGTGGTAATAACGCCGCAACGGCAAAAGTCCGGCGGTATTGCCCGAACTCCAATCAACATCGACCAGGAACTTGTCGCCGCTGCCAATGTTCACCGGGTGTCCCGTCGATGTTGCCGAACATCTGTCGCTCACCAGATTCTTGCTGAGGGGCGGAACATCAGGTCTGTAGTAGATTGGATAGACAGGGTAAGGACCGAATACAAGACCTGAAGGTATGTCAATGACGTTGTAAGCCCATGCGTAGTTGGTGTTGCCGTAGTAAGGAGGAGAAGAGTCAGCAGGATTAGTAAATCTAGGGCGTATCCCAGCATAGCTCTGGTCCTGTACTGGCCCCCCAGATCCAGGCACCGCGAAGACCGAGTATTTCCATCCCCATTTCCCTGCATCGCTAAGAGTGGAGAATCCACACTTATCACCGCTAAGGTACCCGCTCGACGCACAGAAGGATCCCGCTCCATAAGCCATCGGAACTGCCAACGAAACTGCGGCGATCACTGCGTATGACATCGGAGAGACATGTACGAACCATCCATGGATTGATCGCGGGGAGCTCGGTTTGAATGGCTGGGGATCGATTGTGAAAAATTCGCAGTCGCCGACGGTATGAGCATCTTGACCGACTATGCGTCGTGACAAATTTTTTACAAGCGACCAACGCCCCGACTTTATGGCTGCCATGACACTCCCCTATGCCGTCGCGTCCGACTCCAGGACGTTTGATGAGCACGCCTGTACCGCGTGACTCAACCTTGCTGTCGCATGCGAAGCCGGCTCGCATACGTTTCTTGGCTGGCGGCTGATGAAGCTTTATTCTTCTGCGCAAATCTGATTCGCGCCTAGCCCTTGTCGCCCAGCATCTGACCGAATCCCCAAAAATGCTATCACTGCCACACTGATACTTGCAATCAACATTTTCGAAAAGTATCAGCGCGTTTCAGGAGCTTGTCAATATAGCAATGAAATGTGGCAATAAAATGTCTACGTACGCATGAGTATGTCATCGAAGCAAAATGACATGCTCCAAATCGAATGAAATTGTGTAACATCACAGCACAAGACTTTATGAAATATATCGGCTCGCATCTGCATATCGGCTGAGGGGAAAACATGCAGCACCTTACGCGCTCGCGCAAACGCGCGCGCGATTCCGGTTTCACCTTGCTCGAACTCCTGGTCGTCATGGTCATCATCGGCCTGCTGGCCGGCTACGTCGCCCCCCGTTACTTCGCCCAGATCGGTAAGTCGGAAACCAAGGTGGCGCGCGCTCAGATCGACGCCTTCGAGAAGGCGCTCGAACAATACCGCCTCGATACCGGCCACTTTCCTTCCGGCGATCAAGGCTTGGCCGCCCTCATGGTCAAGCCGGGCGAGGAGGCCAAGTGGGCCGGCCCCTATCTGAAGCGCGCCGTTCCGCCAGACCCTTGGGGACGACCGTACATCTACAAGTCGCCCGGCGAGCACGGCGAAATTGATTTGATTTCCTACGGCAAAGACGGCAAGCCCGGCGGCCAGGGCGATGACGCCGATGTCACCAACTGGTAACCAGCATGGTTCGTCGAGCATGAGCCGATGAAATTCCGGGCCAAGGTATACCGGCGGGACGCTGGCGTGGCAATCATCGATCTCGATGCTGCGGATATCGGTCATGCGCAACGCGAGTTGCGCATCCAGGGTTACCGCCCGTTGCAAATTGATGCAAGTGACAACATCGCCGCCCGTCTGTGGCCCGGCGTTTCGCGCCGCCGCGCGTTCCCGCTGCTAATCTTCAGCCAGGAACTGGCGGCGCTGACGGAAGCGGGACTGAGCCTCATCGAGGCCATCGACGCCTTGCACGGGCGGTCTGCGGAGCCGACCAATCAAACCATCGCGCGCTTGAGAACCTCCTTGCGGGAGGGGCGCTCGCTTTCGGGCGCCATGGCCGACATGCCCGAACAGTTTCCGGAACTGTTCGTGGCAACCATCCGCAGCAGTGAAGAGACCGGGGATTTGGCCAGAGCGCTGCGCCGCTACATCGACTACCGTCTACAACTCGACGAGTTGCGCGACAAATTGATCGCCGCAGCGGTCTATCCGGCCCTGCTGCTGGCCGTCGGCGGGGTGGTGGTGATCTTTCTGCTGGGCTATGTCGTTCCCCGTTTTGCCCTGGTATTCGAGGGCTTGGGCGACAACCTGCCTTACCTCTCCCGGCTGCTGATCGGTTGGGGGCAATTCGCCGCCAACCACATGCCCGGACTAGCTGCGGGTTTCGCGTTGTTGTTGGCCGCTGGCGGCTACACGCTGATGCGTTCCGAAACCCGCTCTTGGCTGAATGAGTTCGCGTGGAAATTGCCGCTCGTCGGCGAAAGACTGCGCATCTATCAACTTGCGCGTTTCACGCGCACCTTGGCGATGCTCCTGTCCGGCGGCATTCCGCTGGTCACTGCGCTGGGAATGGTGCGCGAGCTTCTGCGCCAGCCCTTGCTGCAATCGGCGCTGGAGGAGGCGACACGCGCAATCCGCGAAGGGCAATCCATCACCGACGCCTTCGCCCGGCACGGGTTGGCCACCGACGTTGGCCTCAAGATGTTGGCCGTCGGCGAGCGTTCGGGAAATTTGGCGCCCATGCTCGACAAACTCGCCAGTTTCTACGATCTGGAAAACCAGCGTTTCGTCGCCTGGTCCTCGCGCCTGATCGAGCCACTCTTCATGGCGGGGATTGGCCTCGTCGTCGGCGTCATTGTGCTGCTGATGTATTTCCCCATCTTCGAATTGGCAGGAAATCTTCAATGAGCGCAGGCTTCCAAATGTCACCGGAGATCCTGCGCAATGCCCGATTGCGCGCTGCAACGGAGGACATCACGACGGTCGAGGCATTGGCCGAAGAGGCCGGCGAGCCGGAGGAAAATTTCCTTGACGCTCTTGCCGGCCAACTCGGCTACCCCTGCATCGACCTCGCCGGGCTCGAATCGCTGACGCCCGCATTCGACGAACTCCCCTATGCTGAAGCAAGCCGCCGCAGTACGGTGGTATTGCGCGACGGCGACACGCTGTTGGCGGTGCTCGTCGACCCTTTCGACATCGCCTTGCAGTCGTGGCTCCAGTGCAGGGTGTCCGTACCGTTGCGCTGGGTCGTCGCCGGGAAAACGGTCGTCAAGGACTATCTTGCGCGCCAGGCAGAAACACTACGGGCCGTCGAGGAAACTACCGCTGCGGAGAACGAACCGTCGTCCCTGGTTTCCGGCATCGAGGACCTATCCCTCGAATCCATTGCCGACGACCACAGCCCCGTGGTGAAGGCGGTGAACTCAACGCTCTACGACGCGATCCGCATCGGCGCCAGCGATGTGCATCTGGAGCGGTTGGCTGGCGGGTTGCAGATCAAGTACCGGATCGACGGCGTACTCGCGCCGATCACGCGTCTTGCGGGTGCGGAGACGGCGGCCCAAGTCGTTTCCCGCATCAAGGTCATGGCGGAACTCGACATCGCCGAAAAACGTGTGCCCCAGGATGGTCGCTTCAAGCTATCCATCAAAGGGCGGCCCATCGACTTCCGGGTTTCGATCATGCCCAGCCTGCACGGGGAAGACGTGGTTCTGCGGATATTGGACAAGGACTCCCTGGCCGACCAGATGTCGGGCCTGCGGCTGGACGTTCTGGGTTTCGATCCAGAAACAATGTCCGGAATTCGCCGCCTCATCAGCGAGCCTTACGGCATGTTCCTCGTTACCGGCCCCACCGGTAGCGGCAAGACCACCACGCTCTACGCCGCGATCAGCGAGATCAACGACGGCCTCGACAAGATCGTCACCATCGAGGATCCGGTCGAATACCAGTTGGCCGGGGTGTTGCAAATCCCAGTCAATGAGAAGAAGGGATTAACATTTGCGCGCGGCTTGCGCTCTATCCTGCGCCACGATCCCGACAAGATCATGGTCGGCGAAATCCGCGACCCGGAAACCGCGCGCATCGCCGTGCAGTCCGCGCTGACCGGACACCTGGTTTTCACCAGCGTCCATGCCAACAATGTCTTCGACGTGCTGGGCCGCTTCCTGCATATGGAAGTGGATGTCCACAGTTTCGTTTCCGCCCTGAACGGCATCCTGGCGCAGCGCTTGGTGCGCCTGACCTGCCGGGCATGCGCGGAACCCTACCTGCCCGACGATGCGCTGCTGGCCAGATCCGGTCTGAACATCGAGGCGACGGCGGGCGCGATCTTCCTGCGCGGCAAAGGATGTGTCGAATGTCGTGGTAGCGGCTATCGCGGCAGGCACGCCATCGGCGAACTGCTGATTTTCGATGATACGCTGCGGGAACTGGTGACCGCACGGGCGCCGATCCGGGAGATCAAGGCAGCGGCGGCGCAGGCCGGCACCCGCCTGTTGCGGCAAATGGCCGAGGAATTGGTATTCGCCGGCAGAACCACTCTGGAGGAGATCAATCGTGTCACCTTCGTGGCGTGATCGTTTCGAGATTGCCCTATGCTCGGACGAAGTGACGGTGCGGCACTTGTCTGCGGGTTGGCGCTCCAAGGAAGAAACCGTCGTCGTGCGCGCGTCCACTGAAAAGTTAATGGATAGTGTGGGTAATATCCTGGATCGGTTTGCCGTCAACGAAAGAGTCCGCATTCCCGCCACCGCCGAGGTTGTGCTGTCTGAGTCCTTCGTCCGTCACTCGCTCCTGCCATGGTCGCCTCTGGTGCGCGGCAAGTCGGAGCGGGCGGCATTGTTGCAAGCCTGCTTCGAGGACGCATACGGCGAACCGGCCCTGAGCTGGCGGTTGGTCGCGGATCGGGGAGAGTACGCTGCGGCTGCGCCGGCCTGCGGTGTCGAGCAAGTCTTGCTGGCCGACATCGCAGCAGTTCTCGCATCGCGGCGAATCCGCTTGCGGTCTGTAAGCTCTTTTTTCTCGGCGGTCTTCAATCGCTACCGGCTTGAACCGTCGTTACACACAACCGTCTTCGCCGCAGGAGATTCCGAATGGGCAACGCTGGCCACCTTCGTCGACGGACACTGGAACAGCCTGCGCTCCGTCCGTCTGACGGGCGATCCAGAAGACTTGCATTCCGCGCTCTCACGCGAGGCGTTGCTGCAAGGGCTGCCTAAAGATGCACGAAAGCTCCTGTGCTTTCCTGGCAATGTTTCCCAACGGGTGGCCGATAGCGGTGTGGAATTTCTGCGGCCTTGGGGAATACATGCCAAGCCGGAAAAGTCGGCGGCATTGCTCACAGGCGGCTGGCCGCGATGAAAGCGATCAATCTCGACTTCGCGCCGCGACGGCGCGGCAGATTTGTGGTCCTGGCAAGCCTGGCGGCTGTTATTGCCATAGGTGTCCTGCTGGAACGCCAGCGCGTCGCGGAAACCGAACTGGACAACTGGCAGCGGAAGTGGCGCATTCTGGAAACTCGCACTGGTCAGCCTATGGCGAACCGTACCGAGCAAAACCGGTTCGCAGGTGAAATCGCCCAAGCCAACCGGATCATTGATCGACTCGGACTGCCGTGGGGAGATCTTTTCGCCGCAATCGACGCAACCGTTGTCGACGACGTGACTCTGTTGTCCGTGGAGCCGGACTTGGAGCGCAAGGAGGTACGTATTTCGGCTGAGGCAAAGGACCGCAAAGCCATGCTCAATTACGCCCGCATCCTCCAGCAGTCGAAGACACTCACCAACGGGTACATCGTCAGCCACCAGATCAACAATCAGGATCCACAAAAACCTGTGCGCTTCTCCGTGGTGGCCATTTGGTCCGGGGCTGCGTCCGGCGGGCAGGTCAAATGATGGATCGGCCCGCCTTCAAGATTTCGTCCGCTTGGCGTTGGGTCAGTGCATGGGGCCGATTTGTCCATGCACTGGGCGGTGTCGATCCCGGCGTATGGATTTTGGCCGCCGCTCTTTTCGGCTGCGGCGCCTACTACATGTGGCAGGTGCGCCCTCTGGAAGAACAGGTGGTCCAGGTAACGCGGCAAGCGTCGGCTCTCAACCGAGTGCCTGTTTCCCGCAAGCTGGATGGCGATGATCCGGCGATGCAACTCGCAGCCTTCTATGACTCCTTCCCGCGCATCGGTGATTCACCGAATGCAATGCAGACGCTCTACGATGCCGCCCAAGCGGAAGGACTCGTTCTTGAACGCGGCGATTACCGTCTTGTCCGGGAACGCGGTGAGCGTTATGTCCGCTACGAGATCAGCCTGCCTGTGAAAGCCGCCTACCCCCAATTGCGACGCTTCCTGTCCAACGCTCTTGCGGCTCTACCGACTCTGGCCGTGGATGAAGTACAGTTCACCCGCGCCCAGATCGCCGATGCATTGGTAGAGTGTCGACTTTCCTTGAGCCTTTACCTGGTAGATAACGATAGGGTAATGTAAGACGCCATGAAACTCACAGTAAAACGCTTTTGGTTGGGACTCGCTCTTGCGCTGACGATTGCCGCCATGATGACTGTAGGCGACCCTGCTCGGGAGTTTCAGGTGGCCGAACCCATCGTGAAGACTGCACCCGCAAAACACAGCGCTCCGCTGCGTCTATCCGAATTGAAGCGGCCAGTGATGGAGGTAATAGAAACCAATCCTTTCGCGCCCAAAAGCTGGTACCTGCCCCCGCCGCCTCAGCCCGCACAAGACATTAAGCCCGTTCCACCGCCCCTCCCCTTCAGCTACAAAGGCAAGCTTGAAGAGAGCGATGGCCGGCAATTTTTTTATCTCGCCAAAGGCAACGAATCATTCGTCGTTTCGGTAGGGGACACATTCGGCGGTTCTTACAAACTGGAATCGGCCCGCGCCGATGTCTTGGCGATCCGGTATCTGCCCCTTTCCGTCGTGCAAACTCTTCGTTACGGTCCCGAGCTATGAACCTGCGCATCGTCTTCGTCTTCCTGGTTGCATTCCTGTTGGCGGGATGCGCCGGTGAAATGGTTTATCGGGAGGGCATGAACCTGCTTGCAGACGGCAAGGCCGAGGCAGGGCTTGCCAAACTCGAAGAGGCTGTCCGCGAAAATCCGGAGAACCTCCACTTCCGCATGAGCCTTCAGACCCAGCGCAACGCGATCATCTATCGCCTGCTGGCGTCTGCGTCAAACGAGACCACCGCCGGCGGACTTGACGATGCGGAAAAGATTTACCGGCGCATTCTCGCCTTGGATCCCGCCAACGAGCGGGCCGCTGCCGGACTGGACGCAATCGCCCGCGAGCGGCGTCATCGACCGATCCTGGATAAGGCAACGGTGCTCGTCGACAAAGGCGATGCGGAAGGTGCGTTGGCGGTTCTGCGGCCCATCGAAGCCGAGAGCCCGGACAATCCTGAATTGCTTGGCCTCAAGCGCAAGATCAACGAATTGCAGGCAAAACAGGAATTGGCCGCGCCCACACTCAAAGCTTCCAACGGCAAACCCATCAGCCTGGAATTCCGCGACGCGAACCTCAAGATCGTCTTCGAGACGCTTTCTCGTTCCGCCGGCGTGAACTTCATTCTCGACAAGGATGTCAAACCGGATCTGAGGACCACCATCTTCCTTCGACAGGCGAGTCTCGAAGACGCTATCGAACTTCTGCTGCAAACAAATCACCTGGAAAAGAAGGTACTGAATCGCAACACCGTGCTCATCTATCCAAACACTCCGGAGAAACAGAAGGACTACCAGGAACTGGTGGTCAAAGGATTCTATCTCGCCAATGCGGATGTCAAGCAGACACAGGCGATGCTAAAAAGTCTACTCAAGACCCGTGATATCTTCATCGAGGAAAAACTCAACCTCCTCGTCATGCGCGATACGCCCGAGGCCGTGCGCATGGCGGAACGCCTGATCGCTATGCAGGATCTCCGCGAGCCGGAGGTCATGCTGGAGGTAGAAATCATGGAGATCAAACGCTCCCGTCTTTTGGAACTGGGCCTCCAGTGGCCTAACCAGCTTACGCTGGCGCCGCTCGCATCGGGCTCGGCTTTGACCTTGTACGATTTGAACCACCTGAATTCAAGCCGGACCGGGGCGGCAATATCCAATACCATCGTTAACCTCCGCCGGGAAATCACCGATGCCAACATTCTTGCAAATCCGCGCATCCGCGCCCGTAACCGGGAGAAAGCCAAGATCATGATCGGCGACAAGGTGCCGGTGATTACCACGACCTCGACGGCGACCGGCTTCGTATCGCAGAGTACTCAATACCTCGACGTGGGCCTGAAGCTGGAAGTGGAGCCGACCATCTCTCTCGAAAATGAAGTGGCCATCCGCATCGGCCTCGAAGTCAGTTCCATCGTCAAGGAAATTCCATCCGCCAATGGCTCCCTGAACTATCAGATCGGAAACCGCAACGCTTCCACGGTATTGCGCCTCAAGGACGGCGAAACCCAGGTGTTGGCGGGGCTCATCAACGATGAGGATCGCAGCAACGCCAGCCGAGTACCCGGGCTTGGCGATGTGCCAATCCTGGGAAGACTTTTCGGCAGCCAGAAGGACGACCGGCAAAAGACCGAGATCGTACTGTCCATCACGCCGCACATCATACGCAACCTGATTCGTCCAGATGCCAGGAACGGTGAGTTCTGGTCCGGGACGGAAACGCTGCTGCGTTCACGGCCCTTACGTATTGCCGAAGCATCTGGACCCGGCGCACCAGCGACCGCGGCGAGCAGCACATCGGACGGGGGTACGAATGGCAATGCGGCGAGTTCCGAGAGCCTGCCTGCCTCGTCGGAAAGTTCCATCCTGTCTTTACGCTGGCAAGGGCCGACGGAAGCGAAGGTCGGCCAACAACTCAGCGTATCGGTGCTGGCCTCGACCGAACGCTCGGTGCGCAGCTTGCCCTTCCAGTTGGGGTTCGACCCCGCCGCCTTCCAGGTGGTCAGCGTCAAGGAAGGCGGCTTCTTTGCGCAGGATGGGGGAACTGCAAACATGTCGAGCCAGACCGACCCTAACGGCAAGATTTTTGTGGGCGTAGCAAGATCGGGGAGCGACGGGGTGCGTGGCGACGGTATCGTGGCCACCGTGACGTTGCGCGCAATCGCTGCCAAGCCCAATACTGAACTGCGCCTGATCACCGTCACCCCGGTCGCTGCGGGAACGCTGCCAATACAAGCACAGTTGCCTGCGCCCCATATCATGACAGTGAACCCCTGAGGTACACGAAAAGATGGTGCGAACGCCTTGCAGGGCTCATCGTGGCTTTACCCTGATCGAACTTCTCGTGACGGTGGTAATTGTATCGATTCTCGCCAGCGCAGCCGTTCCGCTCATGGATCTCGCCGCGCAGAGGAGCAAGGAACTTGAGCTTCGCCGGGTGCTTCGGGAAATCAGGCGCGGCCTGGACGCTTACAAGCAAGCGGTCAATGAAGGAAGGGTGATGCGCAAGATGGGCGAATCCGGCTACCCTCATGCCCTTGCAGACCTAGAGGCCGGTGTTTTAGACGCCAAGGATCCGTCGGGAAAACGCATCTATTTCCTGAGGCGTTTGCCCCGCGATCCGCTCTATCCAGACCCATCTGCGCCAGCCGAGAAAACATGGGGAAAGCGCAGCTATGCGTCTCCGCCCGATAATCCCAGAGAGGGTGAGGATGTCTTCGATGTCTATTCGCTCTCCGAAGGGATCGGGTTAAACGGCATCCCCTATCGGCAATGGTAAAGCGCACTGTGCAAAATCGCGGTTTCACGCTGATCGAACTGCTGGTGACCCTGACGATCATCGCCACTCTGCTCTCGCTTGCTGCACCACGCTATTTCGGAGGAGTGGAAAGAGCCAAGGAAGCTGTCCTGCGAGAAAACTTGGTCACTCTACGAGATACTCTCGACAAGTATTTTGCCGATACCGGGCATTACCCGGAAACGCTAACCGAACTGGTGAGCAGGAAATACATGCGGCGGATACCCGTGGATCCCATCACCGAGCGTGCGGATACCTGGTCGTTTGTTGCTCCTCCCACGTCAACGACGGGAGGCATCTATGACGTACATAGCGGCGCCCCTGGCACCGCCCGCGATGGAACGCCCTATGCGAGTTGGTAGTGACCATGAGTAGACAACAGGGGTTTACATACCTGGCGGTGATTTTTATGGTGGCGGTGGCCGGGATCATCCTGGCGGCAACAGGCACTCAGTGGTCATCGGTGAAGGCGCGGGAAGATGCGGAGCAGTTGCGGTTCGTCGGCGAACAATTCAGGCGGGCCATCGGCAGTTACTACGAGCAGTCGCCCGGCGGGGCGAAACACTACCCCAGACGTTTGGAGGATTTGCTGAAGGATGACCGCTACGCGCTACCCAAACGGCATTTGCGGCAGATATACGCGAACCCGAAAACAGGCAGGGCTGACTGGAATTTGGTGACAGCACCGGATGGTGGTGTGATGGGAATAGTCATCCCTGCAACAGATACGTCAAGGTCATATGGAATTCAGCCACACGAATTCGTTTACCGACCGTTTGGCCTTCCTGCCGACGCGATGCAAACCCCAAGAGGCGCCAGATAAACGGGCAACCGGATTCTACTGCTGGCGCGGCTACCGCCCCGCTTTGAGTGTTTTCAGGTACCCACACCTCGAGAAGTTGGAGACATTTCGTCTTGATGTCGAAGAGCAGGCTCACGGCGAGACTCAACGCAGATGCTTATTCAGCAGATGCGACAGTCGCTCTTCATCAATTGCGGCTTTTTCCTTACCCCGGAGCTCACCGCGCCATTGGGACACCCAAAGAGCAGCGTCGCTTGACGGTATCATTTCACTTTTCAGAGCTTGCTCCAGCAGTTCGCAGACGACGGCTGACTCAGGCATTTGTCGCCGGACACGGGTAGCACGCAAGGCGGCTTCAAGCGTCTGTGGGATTTCAACAGTAAGCGTACTCATGGGATCTCCAAACAAACATCCGTGAAGGTTAAATACTACCCGGTTATCGTAGCCCACGCAGTGGATCGCTTAGCACCGCCCTATTTACCTGAGCCCGCAACTGGCTTGCCGCCGCGCATGAGTTCGATGTAGCGTTTCTTTTCCTCATCGAACCTGAGCTTCACCTGCTCCATTTCTTTTTTCTTCCCATCCATGGCGAGCTGCTGCGCTTTGATCTCGGACTCATTGGCTTTCATCTGCTCGGTCAGCTCCGGCGGCATGGGTTTCTTCTGGTAGAACCCGGCTTCGATGTCCAGCTTCTGCTTGCGTTTCAGCGCTTCGTTGTATTTTCCCTGGGCTTC
>JACQAO010000029.1 GCA_016194935.1 Betaproteobacteria bacterium | reverse complement strand
TTATCCGCTTCACAGACCCATCACCACCGCAATCCCCGCTCGGTGGCTCAACCCTCGCGCACGAATCAAATTCCTCGTCCTGGGAACCATTAAAAACCCCGCTGCCGAGCCGTGAGAAATTCAATCGCGGAATTTGGGTAGGCAGGAACGCGGCGGCTGGCAAACCTTGCGTGCTAGAATTTCCACCATGAGCACGCAGTCTGAATTTACCCTCAACGGCCAACCGCGCCGCCTCGACGCAGGCATCTGCGTGGCGCGCCTGCTGGATGAGCTGGGCTACGCCGGCAAGCGTGTCGCCGTCGAAAAAGATGGCGAGATCGTGCCGAAAAGCCGCCACGCCGAGACCTTGATCGAAGCGGGCAACCGCATCGAAATCGTGGTTGCGGTGGGCGGCGGCTGAAGTTTACTTTCCCTTTCAAATATCACCATGAGCAAGGACACGCTGATCATCGCCGGCCAGGCCTACACTTCGCGCCTGCTGGTCGGCACGGGTAAGTACAAGGACTTCGCCGAAACCAAACAGGCCATCGATGCTTCTGGCGCGCAGATCGTCACGGTGGCGATCCGCCGCATGAACATCGGCCAGGACCCCAGCCAGCCTTCGCTGCTGGAGGTGCTGCCGCCGTCGCAATACACCTATCTGCCTAACACCGCCCACTGTTATACCGCTGAAGATGCGGTACGCACCTTGCGCCTCGCGCGCGAGTTGTTGTCAACTGAGGCTCGACGCCACGACCTGGTCAAGCTGGAAGTGCTGGGCGATCCGAACACCTTGTTTCCGCATATGCCGGAGACCTTGAAAGCCGCAGAAATATTGGTCAAGGACGGCTTCAAGGTGATGGTGTATTGCAGCGACGATCCGATCCAGGCCAAGCTGCTGGAGGAGATCGGCTGCGTCGCGGTGATGCCGCTGGCATCGCTGATCGGTTCCGGCATGGGCATCCTCAATCCGTGGAATCTCAAGCTGATCATTGAAAGCGCCAAAGTGCCGGTGCTGGTCGATGCCGGCGTCGGCACCGCCTCGGATGCGGCAATCGCCATGGAGCTGGGCTGCGACGGTGTGCTGATGAACACCGCCATCGCCCTGGCCAGGGATCCGGTGATGATGGCCGGCGCCATGAAGAAGGCGGTCGAGGCGGGTCGTGAAGCCTGGCTGGCCGGGCGCATGCCGAAGAAACTTTACGCCGCATCACCCAGCTCGCCTACCACCGGCCTGATTAAATGAATCTGGCGCAGCGTGAGCACATCCGCAGTTTTGTGCTGCGCCAGGGGCGCGTTACGCAAGCCCAGCAACGTCATCACCAGGAAGGCATGCCGTTGTGGGGAATTGCCTATCGTCCCGCCTTGCTCGATCTCGACGGCGTTTTTGGCCGCGCCGCGCCGAAAATCCTGGAGATCGGTTTCGGCATGGGCGAGACCACTGCCGCCATTGCCGCAGCGCATCCTGAAAACGACTATCTCGGCATCGAGGTGCATACGCCGGGGGTCGGTGGCCTGCTCAAGGAAATCGCCGCGCGCAATTTGACCAATGTGCGCATCGTCCAGCACGACGCCGTCGAGGTGTTGCGCGACATGATTCCATTGGCATCACTGGCGGGGGTGCAGGTTTTCTTTCCCGATCCGTGGCCCAAAAAACGCCATCACAAACGCCGCCTGCTTCAACCGCCGCTGGTGCATCTGCTGGCGGAACGCCTGCTTCCCGGCGGCATTCTGCACTGCGCTACCGACTGGGAGGAATACGCGCAGCAGATGCTGGAAGTATTGGGCGCCGAGCCTTTACTGCAAAATACCGCCGCGGATTATGCCGCGCGCCCCGCTTACCGCCCGCAGACCAAGTTCGAGAGTCGCGGCCTGCGCCTGGGCCACGGCGTGCGGGATGTGGTGTTCGTGCGGCGCAGCAGGGTTTGATCCAGATGCTCCTTGGTCCCGGCACCCTGGTTATCGGCACGCTGATTTCGTCGTTTTTGATGGCGGTCGTCATGTTTTTTCAGGCCCGCAGCTTTCCGTCCGGCATCCGTGGGTTGCGCGAATGGAGCCTCGGTTGCGCCCTGATTTTTCTGGCGGCCCTGCTCAACTGTTTGCGCGACGCCGTGCCGGATTTCATGTCCATTGTTTTCGGCAGTCTGGCCATTGAAGCTGGCTTTGCCCTGATTTATGTAGGCTTGCGGCGCTTCAACGACCGCAACATTCCCGTCCGCATGCTGGTCACAGTGCTCCTGTTGAGCCTGCTGACGGTGGCCTATTTTACGCATGTCGAATACAGCTTCCGGGCGCGGGTGATGCTTGTCCCCGGCGTCAATGCGCTGTTCTTTGGCATGTGTTTGATGACTGTCCTGAAGGGACGCCCCGGCCATAGCTTGCGTTTCAGTGACGGATTTATCGCGCTGTTCTTTTTTGTTGAGGTTCTGATCTCCCTGCTGCGCGTGGCGCTGGCCATCTGGCTCGAGCCGTCGACGGATGCGCTGCCGTCTACATTGATCCAGCGGATTTACCGCGCTGATCTAGCAGGCTACGCCTTGGGAGTTCTGTTGATGGCGGTCGGCTTGATTCTGATGGCCAACGACCGGCTCAAGGAGGAACTTCAGTATCTCGCCGCCCACGATACCCTGACCGGGGCATTCGCCCGGCGCGCCTTCCTCGATCTGGCCGAGCGCGAGCAGGCGCGCGGTCAGCGCTCAGGCCAGCCGATGGCGTTGTTGATGCTGGATCTGGACCACTTCAAGGCGATTAACGACAGCCACGGCCATCAGGCGGGCGACAGGGTGTTACACAAGTTTGCCGGGATCGCGCAGGGCTGCCTGCGGCGCCAGGACATATTCGGGCGCTATGGCGGCGAGGAATTCATCGTTTTGCTGCCGGATACCACGCGCGATACGGCGATGATGGTGGCCAAGCGGATTTGCGCTACGGTGGCAAAGACCTCCGTGCTGGTAGCGGGGCGGAAGCCGATACAGGTTTCCGTCAGTATCGGGGTTGTTGTTGGCAACGATAAAACCAGCCTGGATCGTTTGATCGATCTGGCGGATCAGGCGATGTACCGCGCCAAAGCGGCAGGGCGCAACCGCGTCGAATTCGCTGAAGTGCCTGAAGAGTCTGTCAGCGATCCGGCAGGAAGCCCAGTAGCAACTGGTTAAGAAAACGCTGGCCACGCGCGCTGGGAGCTATCTGCTCCGCAGCTATTTCCAACAAGCCTGCGCGCTGCGCCGCAACCAGTTCAGCCCTTCGGTCAGCCGCAACGCATTCATCATGAATTCGAAAGGCAGTTCATCGCTGCCGACGCTTTTGCGTTCCTGCACGAAATCATTTTTCGCGGCGGCGGCCAGGTAGTCGCGCGGATGTTTGCGGCGCACTTCGCGGATGATTCCGTTTGGTGAGGAAATCTTGCCGTGGGCGCCAGCGCCGATGCCGAGATAGTCGCCGAACAGCCAGTAGTTGAGATTGTGCGCGCTGCGCCGCTGCGCCCGGGCGAAAGCTGAAGTCTCGTAATGTTGGTAGCCGGCCCCGGCCAGCGTGGCTTCGACCATGTCCTGCATGTCGGCGGCGAGGTCGTCGTCGGGCAGTGGCGGCGGGGTGTGGTGAAACGGCGTGTTCGGTTCCAGCGTCAGGTGGTAGGCGGAGAGATGCGCGACACCGCAAGCAGCGGCGGTTTCGATGTCACGGCGTGCCTCGGCGAGTGTCTGTTGCGGCAGTGCGTACATCAGGTCGAGATTAACATTGTCGAACTGGCGTAGCGCCAGATCGACCGCGTGGCGCGCCTCGGCGGCAGAATGGATGCGGCCCAACGCGGCCAGGTGGCGGTCGTCGAAACTCTGGATGCCCAGCGAAATCCGGTTGATGCCGGCAGCGCGGAAAGCGGCGAACTTGCCCGCCTCGACCGTGCCGGGGTTGGCTTCGAGGGTGATCTCGGCATCCGGCAGCAAAGTCAAACGCGCGCGCAGCGCCATCAGCAGCCTATCGAGACCCTGCCCCGAGAGCAGGCTGGGCGTGCCGCCGCCGATGAACACGCTGACGATGCGGCGTCCCCATATCTGCGGCAGGGCTGCTTCGAGATCTGCGATCAGCGCGGCCAGGTAAGCGTCTTCCGGGATGTTATCCAGTCCGCCCTTGGCTTCATGCGAATTGAAATCGCAGTAAGGGCATTTGCGCACGCACCACGGATAATGGACGTAGAGCGCCAGCGGCGGCAGCGTGGTCAAGCCCCCTGCTGCAACAGTGTTTGCGGCAACACTCGGCGCTACGGCAATCGGGATGACGCGCAGGTTCAATCGCCCGCCCGCAGTCGTTGGATCAACAAGGCCAGCGCCTTGCCGCGATGGCTGATAGCGTTTTTTTGTTCTGCCGACATCTCGGCGCCGGTCAGGCCAAGTTGCGGCAGCAGAAAATAGGGGTCGTAGCCGAAACCGCCCGTGCCGCGCGGTGTGGCAAGAATCTCGCCGTGCCACTCGCCTTCGGTGATCAGCGGCTGCGGGTCGTCGGCATGCTGCACCAGCACCAGCACGCAGACGTAATGAGCGCGGCGGTCGCCCTTGCCTGCCAACTCGGCGATGAGTTTTTGATTATTGCGCGCATCGGATTTCGGTTCCCCGGCATAACGCGCCGAATACACGCCCGGTGCGCCATCCAGCGCCGCCACGCACAGGCCGGAGTCGTCGGCCAGCGCCGGCAAGCCCGACAGGCGCGCGGCATGGCGCGCCTTGACCAAGGCGTTCTCGACGAAAGTATGGTGCGGTTCCTCGGCTTCGGGAATATTGAAATGCGCCTGCGGCAGCACCTCGAAATCCAGCGGCGCCAGCAGTTGCGCAAACTCGCGCAACTTGCCGGGGTTGTTGCTGGCGAGCACCAGTTTTTTCATCGGCTGGCCGGCTCCGTTTTCAGTGCGGCTTTTTGTGCCGCGACCAGGCTGGCGATGCCGTCCTGCGCCAGGAGCAGCAAGGCATCCAGTTCGGCGCGCGAGAACGGAGGGCCTTCGGCGGTACCCTGCACCTCGACGATGCCGCCGCTGCCGGTCATCACCACATTCATGTCGGTGTCGCAAGTGGAGTCTTCCGGGTAGTCGAGATCGAGCACCGGCACGCCGGCGACGATGCCCACCGAAACCGCCGCGACGAAATCACGCAGCGGATTCTGCGTCAGCTTGCCGGCGCCGATCAGATGGGCGATGGCGTCGTGCAGCGCCACGCAAGCGCCGGTGATGGCCGCCGTGCGGGTGCCGCCGTCGGCCTGCAACACATCGCAGTCGAGCGTGATCTGCCGTTCGCCGAGCGCCGCCAGATCGGTAATGGCGCGCAGGCTGCGGCCGATCAACCGCTGAATCTCCTGGGTGCGCCCGCTCTGCTTGCCCTTGGCCGCCTCGCGCGGCATGCGCGTATTGGTCGAGCGCGGCAACATGCCATATTCAGCCGTCACCCAGCCCCGCCCCTTGCCGCGCAGAAAAGGCGGCACGTTCTCCTCGACGCTGGCGGTGCACAGCACCTGCGTGTCGCCGAATTCAACCAGCACACTGCCTTCGGCATGGCGGGTGAACCGGCGGGTGATGCGCACTTCGCGTAATTGATCAGGCTTGCGCCCGGAGGGGCGGGTTGAAGATTTGTTCATGCGGGGTTCCTGGTTGGATATGATGATTGGTTACAAATTGGCTATTGCAAGACGCTCTCACTGGAATGCAAGTAGCGTTAGTTCTGATTCCAAGCGGGATAATCCTCAGGCGGCAGCACTAGATCAAATAAGTTTTCGATTTTTTACTAGAAGGCCCAGCCCTGTTGCGCCATGAATTTTTCAAGATTGATGCAGGGTACTTTGAAGTACTCGCACACATTAGGTACTTTGGCCGCGTTGGGTTTTAGTCCTTCCTGCGTAACCACGACGGCATCCCTGATGACCTTGCCTGCGGCAACGATAAATGGGTCGGCTACCGGGGTACCTTTCAGGATTGCCTTGTGCCCAATCAAGGTCTGGAAATGTGGGATAGCTAGAATCTGCTGCACAACCAGTAGTTCATCGTTGGATGGTTTGGCGAATATGGCTTTGTGTTGCTTCGCCCAGTTCTGAATGAAATCGACATCGTTGTAGTTGTGAAGCTCGTTGAAAACTTCCCTGACCGAGACGATTGTGCCGTTCCCGGCCAGAGTATCGATACGTCCCCAAAGAGTGGTGAAAGTGGTTGGGTAATAATTTTTCAGAACGATGAAAACGCCGGTATCGAACACGTATTTCATGCCGACACCGTCTTGCGCAACATCATCTCCTCGAGGCCGGCTACGCTCTTGGCCCTGACGCTCAGATAGTCGGCCACCTGCTCAAGAGTTAGTCTGCCCTGATAGTGCTTGCTGAAAACAAGTTGCAGGTAACGTTCGCCAAGATACGTGGATTGGGTGGCGTAGTAATCACCGCCCGATCCTCCGTTCCCGGACTCTTCAGCCCATTGCTTGACCTTGGTTTCGTAGTACGTTTGTTGCACCAAGCCTCGATCAAGAATCCGGCGCAAGACAGCCTCGCGGCTGACATGGTAGCGTCGCGCCAATGCATGAATGGACGGATCATTGATTTCGGTTAACAACTCAAGCTGGATGGAAAAGTCTGCCGACGGCATCAGAAATTCAGCAGCCAACGCGTTGCAAAATTGCTCAATCCGCTTTTCCCTCTGAGGCAAGTGCTGGATGTATGAATTGTCGAACTTAGAGATCGCATTGACCTTCAGCAGCAGATGAGCCAGCTCATGGAACAGGCTGAATATCTGGCGGGTCTTGGCAGTGCTGTTGTTCAGGTAGATAACCGGAAATTCTTCGTCGGCCAGGCAGAAGCCAGAGATGGATTTCTGTTTGAAAGAATGCTTGAAAACGAAAATTCCGACACCCTCCACGGCGTTGCGCCAAGCCTTCAGAGCTTCGTCGCTGGTATTCCAGGCAGATTGTACGGCCAGCGAAATCTCGAGGTACTGACGAACACTCGCAGCCGCTTTTTGAACGTTGTCTTTTTCCGATAGCTGGATGTCCCAGAATATCTTGTGTGGCGTCGGATTCACGCCTTCATTCAGTTCTCGCAACGAAATCTGGTGCGCGTGGGCAAGGCGGATCTGATAGCGGGTGTCAGTGGCCAATTGGTCGAGTTCAAAATCTGGCAAGGTTCGAAATTCTTGCTTTACCTCCATCTCTGGCGGGGGAGAGGGTAGAAAGAATACAGCCAATGGCCTTTTGTAAAGGCTATAGGCGAGAGTTTCAAGTTGAGCATAGGTGGGTGTAGCATCACCGGATTCCCAGGCCATTATCTCTGCGATATTACGCCTGAGGTGGATGGCAACATCTTCCAGCGAGTACCCCTGAGATTCGCGCGCCCAACGTAAAACGGAGGGCTGGATTCCGCTGACTGAGCTTGTCATTATTCTTACCTTACCAATATTTCTAAAGTTGGACGGCCAACCCGTAGCATGTGGGTGCTTGGTCTTATTCTCTATTCGACATCATTTTTCACTATTTTTCGTAGTAGGGGTAATTTTCTTTTTCTATTGCCAATTGACCATATTCTGCAGCCGGAAGAAGGCTGTCTCCGCATGCAGGTTAGTCCGTCATTCATACGTTTGCCACAAAAGCCGCCTGAATATCGCGTGTTGTTGCGCCACTTGAGATGAGCACAAGCACGGACAAATCCAGCGAAACCGAGGGATCGCCTGCTTCAATTTTAGCAATGCGCGATTGGCTCGATTTCATGCGTTGCGCGAGATTGCATTTGATGCGTGACTTTTTACCACGCTGATCAGCGAGAGCCTGAGCGCGACGAGCCGCGTTTCTTCATCACTTAATTGCAGAAAGTCCTCCGCGTTACCGGCCTTCCAGCCGACAGCCTGGAGGCGTGTTAGTTTGCCAGTCTTCATGGAATTTATTCTCATGCCCAATTGATTTATTGCGTTACAGTCCCGGCTGCCCGGTACAATTATCTTCCCATTGCATGACCATCAACGTCAGATTATCGCTGGCGCCGCCGGCTTTGACTTCGGCCATGTTCAGCAGTAGCGGCACCGCCCTGGCCGGCTCGGCGACTGACAGTTCGCGCACCAGGGTATCGTCGGGCAGCGGCCCCCAGGCGCCGTCGGTGCATAGGGCGACGATATCGCCGTGCTTGAGCGGCGCCGCGCGCGCGACTTCGATGTGCGGCGGCTGCTCGCCGCCGAGGCAACTGTAGATACGGTTGCGCGCCGGGTGGGCGGCGGCGGCGGCGGCATCGATCAAGCCCTGCTCCAGCAGCTTTTGCACTTGGGTATGGTCGCGCGTGCGCGTCAGCACCTGGCCGGCGCGGATGAGGTACAGGCGGGAGTCGCCGGCGTGCGCCCAGTAAGCAATGCCGTGCTGTACGACACAGGCGACGCAGGTGGTGCATGGTATTTCCGGCAGGCTGTGTTCCAGCGCAAACCTGAAGATGGCCTGGTGAGCATCGGCCAGCGTCCCGGACAGGAACTGCAATGGATCAGCCAGCGATGGCTGAGCCTGGCGCGTGAAGGCTGCGCCAAAATGATCCACGGCGATTTGCGCCGCCACATCGCCCATCAGGTGGCCGCCCATGCCGTCGGCTACCACCATCAGCAAAGCGTCCTGCGTGTGGTGGTGGCACAAGCGGTCCTGGTTGGACTTGCGCTGGCCGATGCGGCTTTCCTGGAATATTGAAAATTTCACGACGGTTCGGCGGGCTTGGCGGGGGCGGGTTTTTCAAACCAGGCCGGGTCGACCAGGTCGAGCAATTCGCCGTTCAATACTTTCTGCAAGGCAAACACGCTTTGCGGACGCATGCCTGTGGGCAGTTGCATGCACCAGTCGATCAGTTCCAGCATCTGCGGCGAATACTTTTTGCGCCAGCGCTGCTGGGCGGGCTCCAGTTCGTCTTTTTGCATGCGCAGGTCGGCGGAGAGTGGCGCACCTTTGGCCAAACAGGCATACAGCGTCGCGCCCACCGCATAGATGTCGGTCCACGGCCCCTGCGCCTCGCCCGGCAGCATTTGCTCCGGCGCGGCGAATCCCCGCGTATGCACCGCCGAAAAAGACAGCCCGCCTTCGCCCAGGCCTTGCCGGGTGGCGCCGAAATCCAGCAGCACGGGATGGCCGTCGCTGCGCAGATAAATATTCGCCGGCTTGATATCCAGGTGCAATAGTTTGTGCATGTGGACTTCGCGCAGTCCGTTGAGCAGGCGCACGAACACCTCGCGGATGAAACTTTCGCCGAGTTCGCCCCGGTGTTTCTGGATGTGCTCCTGCAAGGTGCGCCCGCGCTCGTAGCGCATCACCAGATAAGCGGTCTGGTTGGCGCGGAAAAAATTCAGCACCCGCACCACATTGGGGTGATCGAGGCTGGCGAGGATCCGGCCTTCCTCGAAAAAACTCTGCATGCCCTGGTTGAAAGCCGCCTGGTGCTCGGCCTCGACTACCGGCACAGGGTTATCCCCGATGCGCCGGGCGAGGCGGGCAGGCAGGTATTCCTTGATCGCCACCGGCATGTCCTGTGCGTCATGGGCCAGGTACACGATGGAAAATCCGCCCAGCGACAACTGCCGCTCGATACGATAATCCTCGAGCTGGAAGTTGGCAGGCAGCGGCGGATTGATGGGTTGTTGCGGCATAGCGCGAAGGTTACACTGTCGTTCGGAATTTTGCCGGACGCGCTGATCCGGTTGCGCAAAGTTTACAGATATGGAACTTACATTATGATCCACAGCATGACCGGTTACGCCGTAGTTCAACGCGACCTTGGCCCAGCCATACTTCATCTTGAACTAAAAAGCGTCAATTCACGCTATCTCGATATTGGTTTCCGCGTCGGCGAGGAATTGCGTTTTCTGGAAATGCCGCTGCGCGAGCTGATCGCAGCGCGCATCGGCCGCGGCAAATTCGAATGCCGCGGCGGACTGATGCCATCGGCTGGCGGGAGCAATGCGCGCGAACTGGCCGCCAATCCGGAGTTGCTGGCGCAACTGGCGGACTTGCAGAGCCAGGTGCGCGCCGTGTTGCCGCAGGCTGCGCCGCTGTCCGTCGGCGAAATATTGCGCTGGCCCGGCATGCTGGGCGATCAGTCGGTTGCCCAGGCGACATTGCAAACCGAATGCCTGGCGCTGGCGGCGAAGGCGCTCGACGAGTTCGTCGCCACCCGCGCGCGCGAAGGCGAGAAGCTGGCGGCGATGATCCTCGAACGGGTCGCCCGCATGCGCCAGTTGGTGGCGGACGCCGCGCCGTTGTTGCCGCGCGCCCTGGCCGAATATCAAGAGCGGCTGTCCACCCGGCTGCGCGAGGCCGTTGCCAATCTCGACGAAGAACGCATTCGCCAGGAAATCGGCGTGTATGCCACACGCATCGACATCGCTGAGGAGCTGACGCGCCTTGCCACCCACCTGGACGAACTCGAGCGCGTCTTGAAAAAAGGCGGCGCGGTCGGCAAGCGGCTGGATTTCCTGATGCAGGAGCTGAACCGCGAAGCCAACACCCTGTCGTCGAAATCCGTGTCGTCCGAGATCACCGCCATCGGCCTGGAAATGAAACTGTTGATCGAGCAGATGCGCGAGCAGATCCAGAACCTCGAATAACTCAATGTGAGCCAACCATGACCCGTAAACTGTTGCCCATGATTACCGCCAGTCTGCTGCTCGGTACCGGCATCCTCGCCAGTGTGCCGGCATCCGCCGCAGAAAACCCATTTTTCCAACCCAGCAAGCTGCCGTATCAAATGCCGCCCTTCGACCGCATCACTGATGCGGATTACGCACCGGCTTTCGCCGAGGGGATGCGCCGGGAACGCGCGGAAGTCCGCGCCATCGCCGACAACCCCGCAGCCGCCAGCTTTGACAATACCGTGGTGGCGCTGGAGCGTTCCGGACGCCTGCTATCGCGGGTCTCCAATGTGTTCTTCAACCTCACCGGGGCCAATACCAGCGACGCAAAAGAAGCGCTGGCACGCGACCTGGCGCCAAAGCTGGCGGCGCACCACGACGCCATCATGCTGGACGCAAAATTATTTGGACGCATCGATGCACTGTACCGGCAACGTGACCACCTCAATCTGGATGCTGAATCGAAGCGTCTGCTGGAGCGCACCCACACTGATTTTGTGCGCGCCGGCGCCCGGCTCTCTGCCGCCGACAAGAAACAACTCAAGGCCTACAACGCTGAGTTGGCCACGCTCAGCAATGCCTTCAGCCAGAACCTGCTCAAAGAAACCCAGGCCTCGGCGGTGGTAGTGGATAGCCGCGAGGAACTTGCCGGCCTGCCGGAAAACGAAATCGCCGGCGCTGCCGAGGCTGCCAGGGCTACCAATACACGCGGCCTGGAGGGCAAGTATTTGCTGCCCCTGATGAACACCACCGGCCAGCCGCAGGAAGCCATGCTGAGCAACCGCGCCTTGCGCAAGCGTCTGTATGAGGCCTCGATCATGCGCGGCAATCGCGGCGGCGAGTTCGACAACCGCGCAGTGGTGCTCAAGCTCACCACGCTGCGCGCCGAGCGCGCACGTTTGCTGGGTTATCCCAGCCACGCCGCGTATGTCCTTGAAGACGAGACGGCGCAGACGACGACAGCAGTGAACCAGTTGCTCGCCCGGCTGACGCCGCCGGCGGTCGCCAATGCCCGCAAGGAAGCAGCGGCGATCCAGGAAGTGATTGACGCAGAAAAGGGCGGCTTCCAGGTCGCCGCTTATGACTGGGCCTACTACACCGAGAAAGTGCGCAAGCTCCGCCACAACTTTGACGAGGCGCAGTTACGGCCCTATTTTGAACTGAACAATGTGCTGCGCAACGGCGTGTTCTACGCCGCCGGCAAGTTATACGGCATCAGTTTCGTGGAGCGCCATGATTTGCCGGTCTACCAGCCGGATGTGCGCGTCTTCGAAGTATTCGACGCCGCCGGAAAGCCGCTGGCCCTGTTCCTGGCCGACTTCTATGCCCGCCCCAACAAGCGCGGCGGCGCCTGGATGAATGCCTATGTCGAACAATCCGGTCTGCTCGACACCAAGCCGGTGGTTGCCAACCACCTGAATATTCCCAAGCCGCCCGCTGGTGAGCCGACCCTGCTGACTTTCGACGAAGTCACCACCATGTTTCACGAGTTCGGCCATGCCTTGCACGGCATGTTCTCTGCGGTGCGTTACCCGCGCTTCTCCGGCACCAGCGTGCCGCGCGATTTTGTCGAGTATCCCTCGCAGGTGAACGAGATGTGGGCGGTATGGCCGGAAGTGCTGAAGAACTACGCCAGGCATTACCAAACCGGCGCGGCGATGCCGCCGGAGCTGCTCGACAAGGTCACCGCCGCCAGAAAATTCAACCAGGGCTTCGCCACCACCGAATACCTGGCCGCTGCCCTGCTCGACCAGCGCTGGCACCAGTTAAGCCCGGAGCAGGCGCCAGGGGATGCTCTGGCTTTTGAAGCCGAGGCGCTGAAGCAGGCCGGCGTCGACTTTGCGCCGGTGCCGCCGCGCTATCGCAGCACCTACTTCTCCCATATCTTCGCCAACGGTTATTCGGCGGGTTATTACGCGTATATATGGAGCGAAGTGCTGGACGCCGATACCGTCGAGTGGTTCAAGGAGCACGGCGGCCTGTTGCGCGCCAATGGGGACAAATTTCGCCAGCAGATATTGTCGCGCGGCGGCAGCGCCGATGCGATGATGTTGTACCGGGCTTTCCGCGGCCGCGCGCCGGACATTGAACCACTGCTCGAACGCCGCGGCCTGACTGGCGGAACGAGGTAACGTACAAACTGTTACACAGTTTTACTTGCCGGCCTTCACCCGGTTTTGGAAAATCAAGCGGCGGAAAAACCACTGCAATTTTCCAATCGATGATGGAGGTGAAGCATGAAACTGAATTTTCGCGCCGCATGTCTGGCGGCATGTTTTGGCCTGGCTGGGGCCGGGACGGCAGGAGCAGCGGATCAGCAGCCGCATTCCGGGCGAGTAGACCTGGTGGCCGTGACACAGAAAAATCTTGAGCACCTCGGCAAGAACCTGTATCTCAAACCGGAACAGCAGGATGCCTGGTCGACCTATGTTGCCGCCATGACCCAACTGGCGCGTGAGCGCAGCCAGGAAATGGCCGGCGGCAAACAGGGCTGGCGCAAGGGCAGCGAGAATATATCGACCCCGGATCGGCTGGACCGGATGATCGAACGGATGCGCCAGGGCGCCGACAGGCTCGCCAAAGTCGCCAGCGAAACCAGGACTTTCTATACCCGGCTCTCGCCCGAACAGAAAACGATTTTCGATCTCCAGGCGCGCGACGCCTGGCGCAAACAGCGTGGCCGGCACATGCATCCGGGCGTGCCGCGTTAGCCTGATCTCAAGCGCGCCGCTACCTAGCCAGCGCCGGTGTGCAGCTTCGCCAGCGCCGCGCGGCCAGACAACAGGTGATCATGCATCAGCCGCCCGGCGGCGTCGGCGTCGCGCCGCCGCAGCGCCTTGAGGATGGCGCGATGCTCGGCCAGCGATTGTTTCAGGCGGCCTTCCAGGCGTAGCGAATCGCGGCGCGTCAGCTTCAACATCTTGCGGGTTTCATCGATCAGTTGCGACAGCCAGCGATTGCCGGCGAGTTGTTGCAAGGCGGCGTGGAAGTCCTGGTTGACCTCGAAGAAACGGTCGGTATCGCCGCTTTTGGCGTGCTGTTCGAGTTGATCATGGATCGCCGCCAGGCGGGCCAGATCGGCAGCGCTGGCCTTCTGCGCGGCCTCGGCGGCGCAGCGGCCTTCGAGCAGGGCGATCACCGGAAAAATTTCGTCGAGATCGCGTTCCGATAATTCCGTGACATAACAGCCGCGGCGCGGCTTGAGCTGCACCAATCCCTCGGACGCCAATACCTTCAATGCCTCGCGCAGGGGGGTGCGCGAAATTCCGTATTCCAGCGCCAGCGCCTGTTCGTCGAGCCAACTGCTAGCCGGTAGTTGGTGGGTGAAAATGCGCGCCCGCAGCCGCTCTGCTACCTGCTGGTAGAGCGCTGGCGAGGCCAGTCCTAAGTCGGGTATTGCATTCATAATTATGGATACAGTATTATGCTGGCTGGACGATGTCAAGCGGCGCTCAACAAACTTCAGCATGCCAGAGTAATTGGCAGAGTCGGAGTAGAGTTCCAGGCATCACGGAAAGGGCAAAGCATGAGCAAGTACCCGAAAGTCAGCATCCCCGGACTGGCAGCCTGGGCAGAAGCTGCGGCCAGGTCAGCCCCCGGCGGCGACGTGAACCGCCTGAACTGGAAAACGCCGGAAGGCATCACCATCAAGCCGCTGTACACCAAGGCCGATGTCGAGGGTCTGCCCTATGCCGATACCCTGCCCGGTTTCGCGCCTTTCGTGCGCGGCCCGCAGGCCACCATGTACGCGACGCGACCCTGGACCATCCGCCAGTACGCCGGCTTCTCCACCGCCGAGGCCTCCAATGCCTTCTACCGCAAGGCGCTGGCTGCGGGCGGCCAGGGCGTGTCGGTGGCCTTCGACCTGGCCACCCATCGCGGTTACGACTCCGACCATCCGCGCGTCACCGGCGATGTCGGCAAGGCCGGCGTGGCGATTGATTCGGTGGAGGACATGAAAATCCTTTTCGACGCCATTCCGCTCGACCAAGTCTCGGTGTCGATGACCATGAACGGCGCGGTATTGCCGGTGCTGGCCGGCTACATCGTGGCGGCCGAGGAACAGGGCGTGGCGCAGCAGCAGTTGTCGGGGACCATCCAGAACGACATCCTCAAGGAGTTCATGGTTCGCAACACCTACATCTATCCGCCCGGGCCGTCGATGCGCATCGTCGCCGACATCATCGGCTACACGGCGCAGCACATGCCGAAGTTCAACTCCATTTCCATTTCCGGTTACCACATCCAGGAAGCCGGGGCGACCCAGGCGCTGGAGCTGGCCCTGACCCTGGCCGATGGCCGCGAGTACGTGCGCACGGCGCTGGCCAGCGGCATGGACGTGGATGAATTCGCCGGGCGCTTGTCCTTCTTCTTCGCCATCGGCATGAATTTTTATCTGGAAGTGGCTAAGCTGCGCGCCGCGCGCCTGCTGTGGTGGCGCATCATGCAGGGGTTCCAGCCGAAGAATCCGAAATCGCTGATGCTGCGCACCCACTGCCAGACTTCGGGCTGGTCGCTAACCCTGCAAGACCCCTACAACAACGTGGTGCGCACCACCATCGAGGCGATGGCGGCGGTGTTCGGCGGCACCCAATCGCTGCACACCAATTCGCTCGACGAAGCGATTGCCCTGCCGACGGAATTTTCTTCGCGCATTGCCCGCAACACCCAGCTCATCATTCAGGAAGAGACGCATATCGCCAGCGTCATCGACCCGTGGGCCGGTTCCTATATGATGGAGAAGCTGACGCAGGACATCGCCGACGAAGCCTGGAAGATTATCGAAGAAGTCGAGCAGATGGGCGGCATGACCAAGGCGGTTGAATCCGGCTGGGCCAAATTGAAAATCGAGGCCTGTGCCGCCGAGAAGCAGGCGCGTATCGACAGCGGCAAGGATGTTATCGTCGGTGTGAACAAATACAAGCTGGAGCAGGAGGAGGCGATAGACTTCCTCGACGTGGACAATCATGCGGTGCGTGACGGGCAGATCGCGCGTCTCGCCAGGGTTCGTGCGAGCCGTAATCAACCGGCGGTCGACGCGGCGCTGGCGGCGTTGACCGATGCCGCCAAAAGCGGGAAAGGCAATCTGCTGGAATTGACGATCCAGGCCAGCCGATTACGCGCCACCGTCGGAGAAATTTCGGACGCGCTGGAGGCCGCCTGGGGACGCCATCGCGCCGACAGCCAGGTGGTATCCGGGGTGTATGGCGCGGCTTTCGAAAAGGATAAAGACTGGATGGACATCCAACAGCAAATCGAAACTTTCGCCGCCGCCGAGGGACGCCGCCCGCGCATCATGATCGCCAAGCTCGGCCAGGACGGCCACGACCGCGGCGCCAAAGTAGTCGCCACAGCTTTCGCCGATCTTGGCTTCGACGTGGACATCGGCCCGCTGTTCCAGACGCCCGAAGAGGCGGCGCGCCAGGTGGTGGAAAATGATGTGCATGCCATCGGCGTGTCGACGCTGGCGGCCGGTCACAAGACGCTGGTGCCGGCGTTGGTGCAGGCGCTCAAGGATCAGGGCGCCGGTGATATCGTGGTGTTTGTCGGCGGCGTGGTGCCGGCGCAGGATTACGCGTTTCTCGAACAGGCCGGTGTCAAGGGCATCTTCGGCCCCGGCACACCGATTCCGCAGTGCGCGCAGCAGGTGTTGCGGGCGATACGCGCCGCGCATGCGCCGGACTCCGCCTAGCCGCTAACAGAACCAGAAAATGACATGAAAACATGGCAATTCAGCCCTCACAGCGGCGGTAAGACAATACCGCCTTCGTTGCGGACGGCGATTTCCACTCGCCTCCAGGCGCATGCCGCCAAGCACTACGTTGGCCGTTACTCCAGACTGGAGATCAAGTTTCGGGGTGCTCTGTGCTATATCGACGCCTTCCTTGAAGCCGATGCCGAACTGCTGAATTCGTGGAAGCAGCAGGGACTGGATGTCGCCGACGCCGCTGCGCGCTATCGCGAGCGGCCTGTTCATCTCGGTCGTTTGCGCCACTTCGCACCGGAGCGCTGGAGCTATGCCTTCTATACCTACAGCAACGAGCGTTACGAGCCGGCCCTGTACCCTTCGGGGGAGTGGTTTGGTACGCCGGAGGAAGCATTCGATATCGGCGCCATGTATCTGGAAAACTAATTGCCGAGAATCGACACCATGACATTGAGTCAAAAAGCATTGCAGCGGAAACGTGATAAAAAGAACGCCAAGCGCCGGGGCGCCAGGCCGGCAGGGTCAGTCACGACTCCACCGGGGAGGGCGCGCCAATGGCAACTTGCAGCCGCCGAGCCGATCCATGAAGTGCTGGTCAGCGCCAATCTTTTCGAAACCGGAATGGGTGCGCTCTGCATCGCCAGGCGCATCCCGGATGGCCGCATCGCCGTGGCGACGTTTCTTCTCGACACCTATTGCCTTGGCGTCAAGAATGCCATGAACGGAATCCTCGATGAGTCCGCCTACGAGGACCTCGTCAATAAGTTAATGGCATCAACGCAAAGTGTTGCCCGTGTGGTAGAGCCCGCCTATGGGCGAAAACTAATTGAAGAAATGGTGGCATGGTCCCGCAGCCTGGGTTTTTCACCCCATCCGGACTATCCGATGGCTGCCCAGATTCTTGGAGATATTGAAACGACAGAGGATATCCCCAGCTTTAGTTTCGGGCGCGACGGCAAACCTTTCTACATCTCCGGGCCGAATGAGTCGCTTGCCATGAGCCGCCGTATCGCCGACCAGTTGGAGAAAAAATGCGGCACTGGCGGTTATGACTATCTGGTACAGAGTGGTGAGCCGATCATTGAGCTCAAGTAGTCTCGGGAGATGCGAATGATGTCTGAGCCCACGGCGGGGAAGGACGCGGCCCTGATCGCGGATGTGCTCGCCCGCCAGCGGCGCGCATTGGCCAAGGCCATCACACTGATCGAATCGACTCGCGCCGATCATCGGGCAAGAGCGCAAAAACTGCTGGAGGCATTTCTGCCGCATACCGGCAATTCGATCCGCGTTGGCATCTCTGGTGCGCCTGGCGTCGGTAAATCGACTTTCATAGAAGCCCTCGGCATGTTCCTGATCAAGCACGGTCACCGCGTCGCGGTGCTGGCGGTGGACCCTTCGTCGTCGCTCAGCGGCGGTTCCATCCTCGGCGACAAGACCCGCATGGAACGGCTCTCGTTGCGCCAGGAGGCTTTCATCCGTCCCACGCCAACGGCAGGGGCGCTGGGCGGCGTCGCCGACAAGACGCGCGAAGCCTTGTTGCTGTGCGAGGCGGCGGGCTTCGATGTGATCATCGTCGAGACGGTCGGCGTCGGCCAGTCGGAAACCGCAGTGGCGGGCATGACCGATGTGTTCGTTCTGTTGCAACTGCCGAATGCCGGCGACGACTTGCAGGCCATCAAGAAGGGCATCGTCGAACTGGCCGAGATAGTGGTGGTGAACAAGGCCGATATCGACCAGGACGCCACGGGCCGCGCCATCGGCCAGATGCGCAGCGCGCTTTCCATGCTGCGGCATGCGTCGCCGTACTGGCAGCCGCCGGTGCTGGCGGTGAGCGCGACTAAACTACAAGGCATCGCCGAATTTTGGCAAGAGATCGAGCGTTATCGCCAACTGATGAATGAGCACGGCGCCATCGAAATCAAGCGCCGCCAGCAGACAGTGGCGTGGATGTGGGCGCTGATCGAGTCGGGCCTGCATGCGCGCTTTCGCGCACATCCCGCAGTCAGACGCGACCTGGCCGCGCTCGCCGCAAGTGTCGAAGCTGGAAAAACTTCGCCGGCACTCGCTGCGGAGCGGCTGCTCGGCTACTTGAGCTTGTCGGATTAATCCTAAAACCGTAATTCAAGCCACAGAGGTCACAGAGGACACAGAGATAATGCGGGTTCTACACATTCTTCATGCTCACCTGATAGGTGCGAGGCGATCATTGATGTCAACTTTTGCTTTTCTCTGTGAACTCTGTGTTCTCTGTGGCTAACTGCTTTTTCTAGGTTAATTATTCCTCGACTGGAGAGTTTCATGCACGACATCATTCGCCAACTGGAGGAGAAGCGCGAACAGGCGCGGCTCGGCGGCGGAGCGAAACGCATCGCCGCGCAGCACGCCAAAGGCAAGCTGACCGCGCGTGAACGCATCGAGCTGCTGGTCGATCCCAATTCCTTCGAGGAGTGGGACATGTTCGTCGAGCATCGCTGCACCGATTTCGGCATGGCCGACAACAAAATTCCCGGCGACGGCGTGGTGATCGGTTACGGCACCATCAACGGTCGCATGGTGTTTATTTACTCGCAGGATTTCACGGTGTTTGGCGGCGCGCTGTCCGAGGCGCATGCCGAAAAAATCTGCAAAGTGATGGATCACGCCATGAAGGTCGGCGCGCCGGTGATCGGGCTCAACGACTCCGGCGGCGCGCGGATTCAGGAAGGCGTGGCTTCCCTGGGCGGCTATGCCGACGTGTTCCAGCGTAACGTGCTGGCCTCCGGCGTGGTGCCGCAGATTTCCATGATCATGGGGCCTTGCGCCGGGGGCGCGGTGTATTCTCCGGCGATGACCGACTTCATTTTCATGGTCAAGGACAGCTCCTACATGTTCGTCACCGGCCCGGAAGTGGTCAAGACGGTGACCCACGAGGAAGTCACCGCCGAGGAATTGGGCGGCGCGATGACCCACAGCACCCGCTCGGGTGTGGCCGATCTGGCCTTCGAAAACGATGTTGAGGCATTGTTGATGTTGCGCCGTTTCTTCAACTATCTGCCGCTCAACAACCGCGAGAAACCGCCGCTACGACCGACCGCCGATCCTGCCGAGCGCCCCGATCCATCGCTCGACACGCTGGTGCCGGACAACCCGAACAAGCCCTATGACATGAAGGAGCTGATCGTTAAAATCGCCGACGACGCGGATTTCTTCGAGCTGCAACCCGACTATGCCAGGAACATCGTCATCGGTTTCGTCCGCATGGAAGGCCAGACAGTGGGCATCGTCGCCAACCAACCGCTGGTGCTGGCCGGCTGCCTCGATATCCGCTCCTCCATCAAGGCCGCGCGCTTCGTGCGCTTTTGCGATGCCTTCAATATTCCCGTGGTCACCTTGGTGGATGTACCGGGTTTCATGCCCGGTACTGCCCAGGAATACGGCGGCATCATCAAGCATGGCGCCAAGCTGCTGTATGCCTATGCCGAATGCACCGTGCCGAAAGTCACCCTGATCACCCGCAAAGCCTACGGCGGCGCTTATGACGTGATGTCCTCGAAGCATTTGCGCGGCGACGTAAACTTCGCCTGGCCTTCCGCCGAGATCGCCGTGATGGGGCCGAAAGGCGCGGTGGAAATTATTTTCCGCGAAGAAAAAGGCGATCCCGCCAAGCTGGCGCAACGTGAAGCCGAATACAAAGCCAAGTTCGCCAACCCCTTCGTCGCCGGCTCGCGCGGCTTCATCGACGACGTGATCCAGCCGCACGAGACGCGCAAGCGCATCTGCCGTTCGCTGGCGATGCTGCGAGGGAAAAGACTTGAGAATCCGTGGCGCAAGCACGGCAACATTCCGCTTTGAGAAAACAGGATAGCCACAGAGGACACAGAGATCACAGAGGTAAGGCAATGGGTTTTCTCTGTGATCTTGTATGTTCTTGTATGTTCTGTTTTTTGGGAATATAAAAAGATGCTGATCGGGCTGTGGAGCTTGTGGGCAAAGGGGAGCGCGGTGGAAAAGTCGCGGTTTGGCGACTTTTCCACGGCAAGCGCCCCGGTTCGCTGGC
>JACQAO010000028.1 GCA_016194935.1 Betaproteobacteria bacterium | reverse complement strand
ATCAGAACGTGATACCCGACTTCTCCGCCACCGTGTGCATGTCCTTGTCGCCGCGCCCGGAGAGGTTGACCAGCAACAACTGGTCACGGGACATGGCCGAGGCAATCCTGGCGGCATGCGCCAGGGCGTGGCTGGATTCCAGCGCCGGGATGATGCCTTCATAGCGGCATAGCGCATGAAACGCCGCCAGCGCCTCGGCGTCGGTCACCGCCACGTACTCGGCACGGCGGCTGTCCTTGAGCCAGGCATGCTCGGGGCCAACGCCGGGATAATCGAGACCCGCCGAAATCGAGTGGGTTTCGATGATCTGCCCGTTTTCATCCTGCATCAGGTAGCTGCGGTTGCCGTGCAGCACGCCGACCGGACTGTTGGCGGTGAGCGGCGCGGCGTGTTTGCCGGTGTCCAGCCCGTGGCCCGCCGCCTCGACGCCGATCAGCTTGACGTCGGCCAGCGGGATATACGGATAAAAAATTCCCATCGCATTCGAGCCGCCGCCCACGCAGGCAATCACCGCATCTGGCTGGCGACCGGCCAGCTCGGGCATTTGCGTCTTGCATTCCTCGCCGATCACCGTCTGGAAGTCGCGCACCAGCGTCGGATAGGGATGCGGGCCGGCAACAGTGCCGATGATGTAAAAAGTATTGGCGACGTTGGTGACCCAGTCGCGCATCGCCTCGTTCATGGCGTCCTTGAGGGTCTTCGAGCCGCTATTCACCGGCACCACGCTGGCCCCCAGCAGCTTCATGCGATAGACATTGGCGGCCTGGCGCTGGATGTCTTCGCTGCCCATATAGACCACGCATTCCAGGCCGTAACGCGCCGCTACGGTGGCGGTGGCGACGCCGTGCTGCCCGGCCCCGGTCTCGGCGATGACGCGCGGCTTGCCCATGCGGCGGGCCAGCATGGCCTGGCCGATGCAGTTGTTCACTTTGTGTGCGCCGGTATGGTTGAGGTCTTCGCGCTTGAGATAAATCTGCGCCCCGCCCAACAACTCCGACCAGCGTTTGGCGTGATAAATCGGCGAGGGGCGTCCCACATAGTGCTTGAGATCGTATTCAAACTCGGCACGGAACACCGGATCACGTTTGGCTTCGGTATAAGCCGCCAGCAATTCGTCGAGCGCCGGCTTGAGCGTCTCGGCGACGAAGCTGCCGCCGTAAGGGCCGAAATGGCCGCGTGCGTCGGGCTGGTTGTAGGGAAGCTCATGCATCTGCATTACTGACTCCTCGTACTCCTGAGATGAATGCCGCCATTTTCGCCGCATCCTTGATGCCTTTGGCGCTTTCCACGCCGCTGCTGACATCCACCGCCCAAGGCCGCACGGCGCTGATCGCCGCTGCAATATTGGCGGCATCGAGTCCGCCCGAGAGGATCAAAGGCAGCGGCATAGTGCGCGGTATCAGCTTCCAGTCGAACGTCTCGCCGCCACCGCCGTAGCCTTCGACATGTGCGTCGAGCAGCAGCCCGGACGCTTGCGGAAACGCAGTGGCGTATTCTACCAAATCGAAGCCGGGCCGAACACGCGCCGCCTTGATATAGGGCAATCCGAATTGCCCGCAATACGCGGCATCTTCATCGCCATGAAACTGCAACAATTGCAGCGGCACGCTTGCCAACACCCGGCGCACTACGGCTGCCTCGGCGTTGACGAACAAGCCCACGGTGGTTACGAATGGCGGCGCGGCGCGCGCCAGTTGCGCCGCCTGGGAAATTTCCAGAAAGCGCGGACTGGGCGGATAGAAGACCAGGCCGAGCGCGTCGGCACCGAGATCGACGGCGGCGCGCAAGTCTTCCATTCGGGTAATGCCGCAGATTTTTATGCGGGTGCGATGGCTGTGCACGGTTCCGCCTTATAGCCAGATTGAAGGCGCGATGATACTGGCCGATGGAGGCAAGCGCCAGTGAGCTTCGTATTCAACGCCGGCGAAATACAGACCCGCAGGCGAAAAAGTCGGCGCCGCGCGTGTGCGGTCGCGGCTGGCAATCAGCGTTGCAATCCACTCCGGCGGCTGCTTGCCGCTGCCGATGGCGACCAGCGCGCCCACCATGTTGCGCACCATGTGTTGCAGAAAAGCATTGGCGCGAAAATCAAACACCAGCATATCACCGTGACGCGCCACATCGGCCTGGTGGAGGGTTTTTACGGGCGACTTGGCCTGGCATTCGGCGGCGCGGAAGGCGGAAAAATCCTGTTCCCCCAGCAGCAGGCGCGCCGCCTGCTGCATCGCCCCGACATCCAGCGGGCGGTGATACCAGCCCACCCGGCCATGGTTGAGCGCCGGACGCACCGCATGATTGTTGAGCACATAACGGTAGCTGCGTGAAAGCGCCGAGTAGCGCGCATGGAATTCCGCGGCGACCGGCTGCGCCCAGCGCACCGCAATCGAATCCGGCAGATGTGCATTGCCGCCACGCACCCAGGCAGTGTCAGGACGCACGGCGTTGCAGTCGAAATGCGCCACCTGCGCCAGCGCGTGAACCCCTGTGTCTGTCCGTCCGGCGCAGCTCACGCGCACCGTCTCACCGGCAACCTCGGCCAGGGCGTGTTCCAGAGCATCTTGAATGGTGTTGCCGTGCGGCTGCGACTGCCAGCCTTGAAAAGCTGCGCCGTTATACTCAATCCCTAGCGCGATCCTCACCCTAACGCCTTCCAACCCTGGCAGCCCGGCACGCCGGGACGCTCAACCGAGTTGCGCGAGTTTGTTGCGAGCCGCCGTCTGTTGGGCGACGCTGCCCTCGTTGATGACTTCCTGCAGCAGTTCGCGCGCACCTTCTTTATCACCCATCTCTTCGTAAGCCAGGGCCAGCTCAAACTTGGTCGCCACTTCCTGCATGGCGGCATCGTCGCTTGCCGCAGTTGCGGCGGGAGCAGCCGGGGAAGGCTCATCGAAATCCAGGCTGATGGAGGACAGGTCGAGATTGCTCGCAGCCGGCTGTGTTGGGCTGGGCGGGGGTGCGCTGGATTCGTCGAGTTCCAGGCTGATCGACGACAGATCTAGTTTCTCCGGCGTGGGCGGTTGGGCAACGGACGGCAGAGCAAGATCGAAGTCGATTAAATTGTCATCGTCAAGCTGCAACGACGCGGGCGTATCGGACGGCTTGACGCCGCCGAGATCGAAGTCGAAATCGAGTTCGTGCACCGACTCGTCGGAATTGTCCGGCTGTTTCTTCTGCTTCTCATTATCAGCGGCGGATTCCAATACTCCCGCATCAGGTTCCAGCGCCAGATCAAGGTCCAGATCCAAGTCCATTGACCCGGCCAGCGCCTCATCCGGCGGCGCGACCGCCGACACCGGTTCAGAAACGCTCGGGCTCGGTTCCTGCGCATCGGCAGACAGGTCAAGTTCAAAATCCAGCGATGCAGTGGAGTCGCCATGCTGCTGCGGCATTCCGGCTGGCGCCTCGTCCATCGCCGCTTGCGTGTTCTGCTCTGCCGGAGCCAGGCCGTCCTCTGCAATGACTGCGTCCATCTGCTCAGGCGCAAGCATGTCGCTGGGGTGTGTAGCGGATTCAGCTCCGGCATCAGTTCCCATACCCGCGACGCTATACAAGGGGTTTTCCGGATCGACCTGGCGACCCAGTTTTGCGGCGGCTTCCCAATCGTCACCCGCCCCGCCAGTCTGCTGGTGCAGGGCGGTGGCGATTGTTTCGAACTGCTTGACGCTTTTGCGCGCTACATATATTTCGAGCAACTTGAGCTGGATCGCCGGGCGTACCGGATCGGATTTTTGCGCATCAAGAAGTATTTCTTCGGCTTGCGTATCACGGCCATAGGCCATGTACACCTCCGCCTCGGCGACCGGGTCAACCCCGGCGGCGCCGCTCACGGCCATGCCGGACTGGCTGCTGAAATCAGTCTGCGCCAGCAGATCGTTGGTGTCGACCCGCTGGCCGCCACCCATACTGGATTCGGATGGCGATCCAGCCGCCTGCTCACTGAAGCTATCAGTTACCTCAGTCGCGGCTTGATCATCTGCCTGGCGCTGCTTGCGCCAACGCGCATAGCCAAAGTAGCCGAGCAGCAGGGCGAGAATGGCGCCGCCGCCATAGACAATCTCAGGGCTCTGCTCGATAAAGCTCGGCGGGGCCGGCGGAGACGAAGGCGGCAAGGGTTTCTTGACGCTCGGCGTCGTTGCAGGCGCAGGCGGCTGTACCGAAGGAGCAGAGGCTACGGGCGTCTTGGCGGCGGTTTCAGGCTTCTTGACTTCTGCCGCAGTTGCGGCAGGCGGGACGGGCTGCGCCTGTTTCTGCAAATCGGCCATGCTCTGGTTCTTCAGTTCAACCAGTTTTTTCAAATCCTGGAGATTTTTCTCCAGCTCGGCGATACGGCTGTTGGCCTCCTTGAGAGCTTTTTCGCGCGCAATCAGGGTCTCCTCGATTGCCGCAATGCGGCCCGATCCCGCCTTGCCGGAAGCTGCTTCGGACCTGGAAATTTCAAGCTTGTCTTTTCCCGGAACCGGCGCCGGCGCCTTATCCTCGACCTTGGGTTGTATCTTGCCGCTGACAGCGCGTTTGGGCTCCGCCTCTTTCTGCGGAGCAGCGCTGCCGGCTGCGGCGGCCAGCTTTTTGCGATAGGCGTCGAAATCCGCCGCCTGCACGCGTATGGTCGTCCTGGCTTCCTCTGCATCGACGGCTGATACTGTTTCACGGTCAGGGATAGCGAGAATCTTGCCTTCTTTGAGACGATTTACATTGCCTTCGAATGCATCGCGGTTACCGGCGAATAACGCCACCAGCATTTGATCCAGGCTGACTCCTGCAGGCATGGTTTCAGTAGCGATCTGGCTGAGCGTGTCACCATGCTTGACCAGCCGGGTTGCAGCTTCCTGGGGTAATTTTTTCTGCGCCGGTTTTTCAGGCTTTTCTCTGCCCGGTCTTTCGCCAGCGCCGTGTACCGCTTTGGTTTCGGGACGGGTTTGCTGCTCGCCCGGTGCAACGCTGGCTGGCGCTGATGGCGCGGATGGTGCGACAACAGGCATTTCCGGCTGCTTGGCAATGACTGGCGCCGGTGGGACAGGTGCGATGGTAGCGGGCGGCTCGCTCTTGACTGGAGGCTGTATAACCGGCGCGGTCACGGCCGCCGCCGCCAATTTCCGCGGCGCTGTGGGCGGATCCAGCAGGAAAGTGTATTCGCGCACCAGTCTGCCTGAAGTCCAGTCCAACTCGACCAGCAAGTCGAGGAAAGGGTCGTTGACCGGACGATCCGAAACCATGCTCAGGAAGGGCTGTCCATCCGGGCGCTTATCCACGGTGATGCGGACGCTCGTCAAAGCTGGCGCATACTCGATACCAGCTTGCTTGAAAGCATTGGGCGAGGCGATACGCGCCGCAAGCGAGGTCAGCTCTTCACGGCTGGCAGTGATATCGACCTCCGCGCGCAACGGCTGGCCGAGCGCGGAAAGCACTGTCACCTTGCCGAGACCGGCGGCGCCGGCGCCCAACGGCAGGGCCAGCAGTGCAAAAGCCAGAAGCGCCAGAAGCGTAGCCGTGATCTGTATTCGCGGAGTCTTATTACCCACTGCCCCTCCCTGTCGGGGATCGTTCCAGAACAAATAACATAACATCATGCAGTTAGCTATGCAAGCTAAACCGCCGCATCACATTGAACGACATTTCCCCGGTGTATTTCTTTTTCAACCAAGCAGGATGCGCAACATGCGCCGCAGCGGTTCGGCGGCGCCCCACAGCAATTGGTCGCCGACCGTGAACGCTGACAGATACTCCGGCCCCATCGCCAGCTTGCGCAAACGACCGACCGGCACCGTTAACTTGCCGGTCACGGCGGTCGGCGTTAGCTCCTTGATCGTCGTCCCACGCCGATTGGGCACCACGCTGACCCATTCGTTGTCAGCCGCGAGCATGGTCTCGATATCCGCCAAAGGCACATCTTTCCTGAGCTTGATGGTCAATGCCTGGGAATGGCAGCGCATAGCGCCGATACGCACGCAAATGCTGTCCATGGGGATAAGCCGGGCGCTCCGCCCGAGGATCTTGTTGGATTCCGCCGAGCATTTCCACTCCTCGCGGCTTTGTCCGCTGTCAAGATCCTTGTCTATCCAGGGAATCAGCGAACCTGCCAGCGGCACGCCGAAATTTTCGGTGGGGAAATGCTCGTCGCGCAATATCCCTGCCACTTCGCGGTCGATGTCGAGGATGGTCGAGGCCGGATCGTCGAGCAGGGGCTGGGCCACGCGATGCACCTCGCCCATCTGCAGCAGCAGTTCGCGCATGTTCTGCGCCCCCGCGCCGGACGCGGCCTGGTAAGTCATGGCGGTCAACCACTCCACCAGATCGGCCTTGAACAGGCCGCCCAGGGCCATCAGCATCAGGGATACCGTGCAGTTGCCGCCGATGAAATTCTTCACGCCCTTGGCTACGGCGCGGTCGATGACATCCCGATTCACCGGATCAAGAATGATGACCGCATCGTCCTGCATGCGCAGCGTCGACGCCGCGTCGATCCAGTAGCCGCCCCAGCCGAGGGCGCGCAGCTTGGGAAATATTTCGCTGGTGTAGTCGCCGCCCTGGCAGGAAATGATGATTTCCATGCCCCGCAACGCGTTGATGTCTTTGGCGTCCATCAGCGGCGGCACGTCTTTGCCGGTCTTCGGGCCGAGACTGGGGGCGTTACCGCCGACATTGGAGGTGGTGAAGAACACCGGCTCGATCAGGGCAAAATCGTTCTCCTCGCGCATGCGTTGCAGCAGCACCGAACCCACCATACCGCGCCAACCGACAATACCGACTCGTTTCATTTTCCGACTCTTCCTACGTAAAAAATTATGACAGCGCCGCCAGCACCGCGTCGCCCATTTCGATGGTACCGGCTTTTTTCGCGCCCGGCTCGAAAATGTCGCTGGTGCGAAAGCCCTGCGCCAGTACCCGCTTGACAGCGGTTTCGATACGCTCGGCGGCCTCGGCCAGGTTGAAGGAATAACGCAACATCATGGCCGCCGAAAGTATCGTCGCCAGCGGATTGGCGATATTCTTGCCGGCGATGTCCGGCGCCGAACCGTGGATCGGCTCGTACAGGCCGAAGCCATGTTCGTTGAGCGATGCCGAGGGCAGCATGCCGATCGAGCCGGTCAGCATCGAAGCCTCGTCAGACAAAATATCGCCGAACATATTGCCGGTGACGATCACGTCGAACTGCTTGGGGTTCTTCAACAACTGCATCGCCGCGTTGTCGACATACATGTGTGACAACGCGACCTCCGGGTACTCCTCGCCCACTTCGCTCACCACCTCGCGCCACAACTGCATGGTGTCGAGTACGTTGGCTTTGTCCACCGAACACAGCCGTCGCCCGCGCTTCTGCGCCGCCTGAAACCCGACATGTGCAACGCGGCGGATTTCACTCTCGGAATAACGCATGGTGTCGTAGCCTTCGCGCTCGCCATTGGCAAGGGTGCGGATGCCGCGCGGCTGGCCGAAGTAGATGTCGCCAGTGAGTTCGCGGATAATCAGGATGTCGAGGCCCGCCACCACTTCCGGCTTGAGCGAGGAAGCCTGCACCAGCTCTGGATACACCAGCGCCGGGCGAAAGTTGGCAAACAGATTGAGTTCCTTGCGCAGCCCGAGAATCGCCTGTTCCGGACGCAACTCGCGCGGCAGCGTGTCGAGGCTGAAGTCGCCGACGGCGCCGAACAGGATGGCGTCGGATTCCCGCGCCAGCTTCAGCGTGCTGTCCGGCAGCGGATGGCCCAGCGCACGGTAAGCGGCGCCACCCACCGGCGCTTCGGTCACATCGAATTTCAGATCGAGCGCATGCAACACCCGCAGCGCCTGGTCAGTGATCTCAGGGCCGATGCCGTCCCCCGCGAGTACGCAGATTTTCATGTCGGTTCCGATGACCGCCGTCAGGCGAACAGCCAGGGCTGCTCAAAGCGCCGCCTGGCTTCGAACTCGCGGATTTTGTCGGCATGCCGCAGGGTCAGGCCGATCTCATCCAGGCCGTCCAGCAAACAGTGTTTGCGGAAAGCCTCCACCTCAAAACGCAACACCTTGCCGTCGGGCCGCGTCACGGTCTGGGCTTTCAGGTCGATGCGCAGCCGGTAACCCGGTTGCTGCAAGGTCTGGGCAAACAGTTCATCCACCTCCGGCTTGGACAAGCGGATCGGCAGCAGGCCGTTCTTGAAACAGTTGTTGAAAAAAATATCCGCGAAGCTGACGCCGATCAGCGCCCGCAGGCCGAAATCCTCCAGCGCCCAGGGCGCATGCTCGCGCGAGCTGCCGCAGCCGAAGTTATCGCGCGTCAGCAAAATTGCAGCTCCCTCGTAGCGCGGCTGGTTGAGCACGAAGTTGGGGTTCGGCGTACGCTTGGCGTGATCCATGCCCGGCTCGCCATGATCCAGGTAGCGCCATTCGTCGAACAGGTTGGGGCCGAAGCCGCTCCGCTTGATCGACTTCAGGAATTGCTTGGGGATGATGGCGTCGGTATCCACGTTGGCGCGATCCAGCGGCGCCACCAGCCCATCGAGTTGGGTGAACTTGCGCATTACTTGGTGGATTTCTGGATCGCTTCGCCGCCCTTCTCGATATCCTTGCCGAGACCTTTGACGGTGTTGCAGGCGCTCAGTATCACCGCGAAAATCACAACCGCAAACAGACTCATTTTATGCATGATCACTCTCCTTGAAATAAGTTCGCCTGCCCTGTCAGGGCTGCGTTGGTACCGCCCGCTATAAACCTAAAAACAGCTAGCCACAGAGAACACAGAGTTCACAGAGAAAGACAAGAAGTTATCATCAATCCTCAATCAGGTGACCATGAAAAATCTGTAGAACCCGCATCATCTCTGTGTCCTCTGTGTTCTCTGTGGCTTGAATTACGGCTTTTAGGATAAAAGCTCGCGCACGTCCGCAAAATGCCCGGCAATCGCCGCCGCCGCCGCCATCTGCGGACTGAGCAGATGAGTGCGGCCACCGTTGCCCTGGCGGCCTTCAAAATTGCGGTTCGAGGTCGAGGCGCAACGTTCGCCCGGCGCCAGCCGGTCGGCGTTCATCGCCAGGCACATCGAACAGCCCGGCTGACGCCACTCGAAACCGGCGTCGGTGAAAATTTTGTCGAGCCCCTCGGCTTCGGCCTGCCGTTTGACCAGGCCGGAACCCGGCACCACCAGCGCCAGCTTGACGTTGGCGGCGACGTGCCGCCCGCGCGCGATGCCGGCGGCGGCGCGCAAATCCTCGATGCGCGAGTTGGTGCAGGAGCCGATGAAGACCTTGTCGATCTTGATCTGCGTCAGCGGCGTGCGCGGCGTCAGTCCCATGTATTGCAGGGCGCGTGCTACGCCTTCGCGCTTGACCGGGTCGCTGAAATCTTCGGGCGCGGGTACCGCGCCGGCTATATCGACCACCATTTCCGGCGAAGTACCCCAGGTGACTTGCGGCTGGAGCCGGCTGGCATCGAGTTCCACGGTGGCGTCGAATTGCGCCCCGGCATCGCTGCCCAGAGTACGCCAATAAGCCACAGCCCTGTCCCACTGGTCTTCGCGCGGCGCGAAGGGACGACCCTTGAGATACTCGATGGTAACCTCGTCGACTGCCACCATGCCAGCGCGCGCACCGGCTTCGATGGCCATATTACACAGCGTCATGCGGCCTTCCATGCTCAACCCGCGGATGGCGCTGCCGGCAAATTCGATGGCGTAGCCGGTACCGCCGGCGGTGCCGATCTGTCCGATCAGGGCCAGCGCGATGTCCTTGGCCGTGACGGCTTTACCGAGTTGACCATTCACCAGCACCCGCATGCTTTTGGATTTCTTCTGCAACAGGCACTGCGTTGCCATCACATGTTCGACTTCGGAAGTGCCGATGCCGTGCGCCAGGCAGGCAAATGCGCCATGCGTGCTGGTGTGCGAGTCGCCGCACACCACCGTCATGCCCGGCAGCGTCGCGCCCTGCTCCGGGCCGATCACATGCACGATGCCCTGGCGCGGATCGCGGAAAGGGAAATAGGAGAGCGCGCCGAACGCCTGGATATTGGTACTCAATGTCTCGATTTGCAGCCGCGACACCTTGTCCTCGATGCCTTCGATGCCCCTTTCCCAGCCCTGGGTCGGCGTATTGTGATCGGCCGTAGCGACGACCGAATCGGCCCGCCACAGCTTGCGGCCGGCCAGCTTGAGGCCTTCAAAGGCTTGCGGGCTGGTCACCTCATGCACCAGATGGCGATCAATATAAAGCAGCGCCGTGCCATCTTCTTCCTGATGGACGACATGGCTTTCCCACAATTTATCGTAGAGCGTGCGCAGCATGGAACGTATCCGAACCGGGTCACTGGAGAAGGCGAATTATTGCATAGCCGGCCTGCGCTGTCAGGCGTTACTGATGGGCAGGCTAAGGAAAAAAACTTAGCGCGGAGGCTAATATTCGACCGACCGCCACCTCAAGCAGTCATAGCTCAATCTGGCGGATACATGCGGCATCGGCTGGATGAGAAGACAGCATCTGCAACTGGCTACGGTTTGTGATCGACACATGCCCACAGGCGGCTAACAACAAGGATAATTAATCTGTTGGCGGGGTTGCATCCGTAAAATTTCCCTTGCCGCTAAATTCATTGCCGTTTAGTTGTGGCGCAAGGTTATAATTTTCCGATATGTTTGATGTACGGGGTGAGTGATGCTTGATTGTCTCTATGTAGAAAACTTCAAGTCCTGGAAAAAACTCGACATCAAACTCGGTCAGGTTACAGGACTATTTGGCACCAATAGCTCTGGCAAAAGCAGCCTCCTGCAATTATTGTTGCTGCTGAAGCAAACCAAAAATGCAACAGATCGTGGTTTGGTACTGGATTTCGGCGGTCCTGGGCAGCTAGTCAACTTGGGTGGCTACAGGGATGTGATTCATGAACACAAAGTGGATACAGACCTTAAATGGAAAATCAAATGGTCACTGCCCGAGAAAGCCAGTATCAGCGATCCGACCAAAAAGAGAACCGAGGTGCTGGCCTCGGATTCTAATCTTATAGTTAAATCGATTGCTCACCTTCGAGGTCAGACACTAGTCTCGGACTTTCTTGAGTATCAATTTGGTGGCTTTCGCTTCTCCATTTCTCCGAAGAAGGAAGGGGGAACGGAATATCAACTGAATGTGTCGCCCGCCGAACACTCCAACTTTCGTTTTGTGCGCAACCAACAGAGGGCTTGGGCACTGCCAGGACCGATCAAAACTCATTTATTTCCCGATCAGGCGATAACCTATTACCAAAATGCAGAGTTTCTGGGCTTGTTTGGCGCCGAGTATGAGTCAATGATGGATTCGATTTACTATCTTGGCCCCTTACGCGAGTATCCCAAGCGCGAATATCCGTGGTCGGGTACCAGTCCGTTGGGCGTTGGCCTGCGTGGTGAGCAAACTATTGAGGCCATGCTATCCGCCACCGCCCGCAACTTAAAGCGCAACCTCGGAGGCAGGACGCACCTCAAGCCCTTTCAGGAAATTATCGCTTACTGGCTGAAAGAACTGAAGCTGATTCATGAATTCAAGATTGAAGAAATTGGTGTCGGTGCGAACCTATACCGGGCCGTAGTCAAGCGCGATGCCAATAGCCCGGGGGCATCATTGACAGATGTTGGTTTTGGCGTATCCCAAGTGTTGCCTGCTTTAGTGTTGCTTTACTACGTACCAGAGGGCAGCACAGTCATCATGGAGCAGCCGGAAATTCACCTTCATCCCTCGGTGCAAAGTGGTTTGGCAGATGTAATTCTTTCCGTGGCGAAAGCCAGGAAGTTACAGGTGATTGTGGAAAGCCACAGCGAACATATGCTACGGCGCTTCCAGCGCCGCGTAGCCGACAAAACCTTTGAGTCAAAGAACATCAAGTTGTATTTCTGCGATAGTGTAGCCGGTCAATCTAAGCTGATTGATCTCGATCTTGATATGTTTGGTGAAATCCTGAATTGGCCCCCAGAGTTCTTTGGCGATGAAATGACCGAGATTGCCGAAACCAGAAAAGAAATTCTGAAAAGAAAAATGGAAGCCGTTCACGAATGAAAGTTGTAGTGGACACCAATGTGGCCATTGTGGCCAATGGACGGGATACGCCGCATGCCAGTCTGGCTTGCCAGTATGCCTGTACTGAGTTTCTCCAAGGACTGGTAGCGCCCAGGAAACGCACCCTCATCATCCTTGATGAGCCGGGGCTAATATTCGGAGAATATAGCCGCCATCTAAGCTACAAAGGACAGCCCGGTGTTGGAGATATGTTTTTCAAGTATCTACACGACCACATGTATCTCAACAAGAAGGTAAGGCGCGTATCCATTACACAGATTGATGACGAAGAACGCGGCTTCAAAGAACTGCCACCCAATTCAATAGATAAAAGCGACCGAAAATTTCTTGCCGCCGCTGTGGTTGCGAGTGCAGAAATCGTTAATGCCGTGGATACAGGCTGGCACAAGCAAGTTGAATTTGTTGTGGAGTTAGGCGTAAATGTGCAGCAACTTTGCCTGGAGCATGCTTGCAGTGTTGCCTTCGGGGGCTAAGCCACAATCGTATTGTCTTTGCGCTGATTCGGCCACGGTGCAAGCATCTTCACCCATCACGAGACCACTTGATAGTAGAGATTCTGCGGGTGATTGGCCTGGGCGAAGAAAAACCAGCGTTCCGCCAGCAGCCCGATGTATTGCACGGCAAAGGCCAGCAATAGCAATGCCGCCGATGCCGTCGCCAGGCCGCTCACCAGGAAAAATATCGGCAACACAAACACGCAGAGCAGGAACATCCACTTGATCGAACGCAACAGCGCCGGGGTCTGGCCGTGAAAGAACTCGCGGGTGTTGAATGAACCGCCCATGAAGCCCTGAGACTTTTGCACGATGCGCGGATGCTTGACGCCGATCGCCGTTTGCAATGTGGAGCGGGGCTTCAAGCGCGCATTGCGGAACAGTGAAGCTGCCCGTCCGACCAGCCCGCACAAGGTAATAATCATCGCCCAGCCGGCAAAAAACCCTGCCAGGGCCGGCGCTGCATAGGCGGCGAAAATCGTTGCCAGGGTGAAGCCGGAAGCGCCGCCGAGCAGGATGTAGTTGATGATCGTCAGCGGCGTATGCCATTCGCGCAAGAAACGCAGGCAGGCGTAAATCATGCCGGTGCACACGAACAATGCAAACGCCAGCAAGGTGCCGAGCATTCCCAATGCCACGGTGACGTTGATGGACAGGCCGGTCGGCAAGGTCAGCAACACCTGCTTCCAGTCCAGCAGATGCGCCAGACCGTAAAGAAACAGCACGCCCATGAAGGCCGGCAGCACGATCACTTCACGCGACAGCCAGGAAGTCCGCCACATCGCCGCCGAACGCCAGGCACGCTCGGGATGGCCCAAATGAAAGAACGAGGCAATCAATCCAGCCGCCATGAAAACCAGCGCCAGCAGACTGCCGTAAGCATAAAAACCGACACTGTCCTGCTCCGGCAAAATGCCGAACAGTGCGTAAGTCTGGGCGGTGAACAACGCCAGGAACAAGCCCTGGCCGACGCCGATCAGGGTGGTGAGGAAGATGACGGAAAAGGCCGGATTCATAGTGACGCGCTTACCATGACGTCACATCATCGAGCGACGGTTCCGCCATGTCCGGCTTGGGCAGTTGCCGGTCGATCTTGAGGGGATTGTCGGTACGTTCCAGTTCGTCCTCGTGGATCCGCAGCCGGGTCTTGCGGCGCGGCAGGTAATGATTGGCAGGTTGGGTACCCCACTCCGGCATCAGCGGGTAGCCGCCGCTTTCGCGGATGGCTTTGGATACCACTGATTCGGGATCGTGTACATCGCCGAACAGTCGGGCGCTGGTCGGGCAGGCCATGACGCAGGCGGGTTTGCGCTCGGCTTCGGGCAGTGATTGATCGTAGATGCGATCCACGCAGAGAGTGCACTTTTTCATCACCTTCTGCTTTTCGTCGATCTCGCGCACGCCGTAGGGACAGGCCCAGGAGCAGTATTTGCAGCCGATGCACTTGTCGTAATCGACCAGCACGATGCCGTCTTCCTTGCGCTTGTAGGAAGCGCCGGTCGGACACACCGGCACGCAGGGTGGGTCTTCGCAATGCAGGCAGGATTTGGGGAAGTGTACGGTTTCGGTATTCGGAAACTCGCCGACCTCGAAGGTCTGCACGCGGTTGAAAAAATTTCCGGTGGGATTAACGTCGTAAGGCCGCTCGTCGCTCATCGCGCCAGCCGGGCCGGAGGTGTTCCATTCCTTGCAACTGGTCACGCAGGCATGGCAGCCGACGCAGACATTGAGGTCTATAACCAACGCGAGCTGGGTCATAGCGAGTGTTCCAGCATTGCGAGTTGAGTCATTTTATTTTCCCGCCGCCGAAGTAAGCCAGCCAGGTGGGGCGCTGTTTCATGCCTGGTACGGGTGTCAGTGCTTCGAATTGCGGCGAGGTCTCCTGCGCTTCCTCCGCGCCGGCCTTGTAAATTCGCACTCGCACGTCATACCAGGCGGCCTGGCCGGTGACCGGGTCGGAATTTGAAACTCTGCTTGCACCTGGTTTTCCGGGCAGCTCATCGGAAATCAAATGGTTGAGCAGGAAGCCCTGGCGCGACTCATTGGCCTCGGGCGTCAGGTTCCATGCCCCGGCGGCCTTGCCGATGGCATTCCAGGTCCATACTGTCCCCGGCTCCACCGCTTCGCTGTGCTGCGCCATGCAACGCACCTTGCCCCACTGCGACTCCACCCAGATCCAGTCGCCGTCGGCGATGCCTTGCAGGCGCGCCGTTTGGGTATTCACATACAGCGTGTTGTAGGTATGGATCTGCCGCAGCCATGCATTCTGCGAATCCCAGGAGTGGTACATGGCCATTGGCCGTTGAGTGATGGCGGCAAGCGGATATTTGTGCTTGTCGGTGAGTTGCGTTTCCAGCGGCTCGTAGAAGAACGGCAGCGGATCGAAAAATGTTTCGACGCGCTGCTTCAAATGCTCGGGCGGCTTGCGGCTGATACCCTTGCCCTGGGCGGCCAGGCGAAACTTCTGCAACACTTCGGAATACAGGTGGATCAAAATCGGTTCGGCATAGCGCGTGATGCGATTGCGCTGCGACCACTCCAGGTAGCCTTGATTCCAGTTGCGCATGTACTGGTAGGAGCGCGGCAACTCGTGGTGGTAGATGCAGTTGTTCTTGGCATACATTTCCCACTGGTTCGGATTAGGCTCGCCGCGCATGAATTTCTCGCCGCCGCGCCCGCGCCAGCCGGCCAGGAAACCGATGCCGGAACCCGGCTCGGTTTCGTAATTGACAATGAAGTCGGGGTAGTCGCGGTACTTGCGGCTGCCGTCGCTGGCGGTGAATACCGGCAGCTTGAGACGGGCGCCGAGTTCGATCAACACTTCCTGGAACGGCCTGCATTCGCCGCTGGGCGGAAGCACTGGAATACGCACCGCATCGACCGGGCCGTCGAACTCGGAGATGGGCCGATCCAGCATGGACATCGCATCGTGGCGTTCGAGATAAGTGGTGTCGGGCAGGATCAGGTCGGCGAAGGCCGTCATCTCCGACTGGAAGGCATCGCACACGACGATGAAGGGAATCTTATGTTCACCGTGCTCGTCTTTGTCATTGAGCATTTTCCTGACCTCGACGGTATTCATGGTCGAGTTCCAGGCCATGTTGGACATGAAAATCATCAGCGTGTCGATGCGGTAGGGATCGCCGCGCCAGGCGTTGGTGATGACATTGTGCATCAGCCCATGCACCGACAGCGGATACTCCCACGAGAAGGCCTTGTCGATGCGCACCGGCGTGCCGTCTTCGTGGATGAACAAGTCGTCCGGGTCGGACGGCCAGCCCAGCGCCATGCCGTCCAGCGGCGTATCGGGCCGGACCGCCAGCGGCGAGGTGGGGGTGCGCGCGCACGGAGGAATCGGTCGCGGAAACGGCGCTTTGTGGCGGAAGCCGCCGGGCCGGTCGATAGTGCCGAGCAGGGACATCAGAATCGCCAGCGCGCGTATCGTGTGGAAGCCGTTGGAGTGCGCCGCCAGGCCGCGCATGGCGTGAAACGCCACGGGGTTGCCGGTGACGGTGTCGTGTTCCTTGCCCCAGGAATCGGTCCAGGCAATCGGCAATTCAATCTGCTGATCGCGCGCCGTGACGCCCATCTCGTAAGCCAGGCGACGGATGACATCCACCGGGATGCCGGTGATCTGCGCCGCCCACTCCGGCGTGTAATCCTGCACGCGCTCTTGCAGCAACTGAAAAGACGGCTTGACCGGGGTGCCGTCGGACAGGACAAACTCACCCAGCAGAAAAGGGTCGGCGCCTTCACTGTGCGTGATCACCGGCTTGTTGCTGATGCGATCCCACCACAGCTTGTTCTGCGGGTCGTAGCAGGCCTCCTCCTGCGGCACTTCGGTGCGCACGAACATGCCGAACTCATCATGCTTGTCGTCGAGATTCACCAACTGGCCGGCATTGGTATAGCGCACCAGGAAATCCCGGTCGTACAGTCCTTTGGCGATCAACTCATGGATGATCGCCAGTAATAACGCGCCATCAGTGCCGGGACGGATCGGCACCCACTCGTCGGCAATCGCCGAGTAGCCGGTGCGCACCGGGTTGATCGAGATGAAGCGACCGCCATTGCGCTTGAACTTGGCGATGGCGATTTTCAGCGGATTCGAGTGATGATCCTCGGCGGTGCCGATCATCACGAACAGCTTGGCGCGATCCAGATCCGGCCCGCCGAATTCCCAGAATGATCCGCCGATGGTGTAGATCATCCCGGCGGCCATGTTCACCGAACACAAGCCACCGTGCGCCGCGTAGTTGGGTGTGCCGAACTGGCGCGCGAACAGGCCGGTGAGCGCCTGCATCTGGTCGCGTCCGGTGAATAACGCAAATTTTTTCGGGTCGGTGGCGCGGATTTTCCCCAGCCGTTCGGCCAGGGTCGCGTAGACTTCCTCCCAGGAAATCTCTTCGAAGTCGCCGGCGCCGCGTTCCGCACCAGCCTTGCGCTTGAGCGGCTTCAACAACCGCGCCGGCGAATACTGCTTCATGATCCCGGAGGAGCCCTTGGCGCAGATCACTCCCTGATTCAACGGATGATCCGGATTACCGTCGATGTAGCGCACCTGCCCGTCACGCAGATGCACGCGGATGCCGCAGCGGCAGGCGCACATATAACATGTGGTCTTCTTGATTTCCTGAACGGCGGGGGCAACCTCTGGGGCAACAGCGGCAGACATGGGCAGGAAGTTATCCGTACATTAGAGAAGTTTGATATTCTTGCAAGTCACAGCGGCATCAACAAGGGGATAATTCTTATTTCCTGATAAGCATTGGTGATTGTTTGAATTTGAAGAACAGATGTAAAGTCTCGCCCCAACCTGAACATGCAGAGAAGAAGTCTACCTTGAACGAGAATAGCACTATCCCCGATTTCACTTCCAACGAACAGCATATCGTCAGCCAGGCCTTGCTGGAACGCTATGGCAAACTGGTTTCCTTGCAACTCGCCGACAGCGAACTGCAACTCGAACCCGAACCAGCGCCGCCGAGCGACTGCCCGACGATCTTCTGGAGCGAGCGCGGCGCGGATTTCGTCATCTGCAAAGTCGGCGAAAACCGCTACCGCTGCCAGTTTTTCTACTCGGAAAACGAGCAGTTCGGCACTGGCCGCGACATCTACAACGACCTCGCCGAATGCGTCACCATCCTGCTGCAAGTGCAAGCCGACCACGAGAAGACACGGCAAGGCGTGCCGTCCGGCGCCAGCCGCGTCGAACTCGACGGCAAGGTCGATGACGATTACCACGGCCCATTGGTGATATGAAGTGATATGACACTGGAAAAAGCCCGTCAGTTGCTCGCTACGCAAGCCAGTTTCGGTGGCGGCTACAATCGCCACGGCGCACGCCTGATCCTCGCCGAGGTACAGCGAGAACATGGACAGGCCGCCGCCGAAGCACTGATCCGGGAACTGAGCCTTGGTGAGGTTTTCGGAATCACGACTCCTCCCACGCAGCCCTGATACCCAGAAAACAAAAGCGGGCATAAATGAAAATCTGCATCGTCTCCGACAGCCACGACCGCGGGCAGATGCTGGCTGCCGCCGTGACTGAAGCCAAGGCCGCGGGCGCCGAGGCCGTGATCCATTGCGGCGACGTGATCGGCGGCAACACCCTGCGCGCCACGCTCAAGCTCGATCTGCCGCTGCATGTGGTACATGGCAACAACCTCGGCGACCCGGTCGCCATCGCCCGGCTGGCGTGCAATTCGGATGGAAAGCTGGCCTATCACGGACAGGATGCGGCGATAGAACTCGGTGGCCGACGTATCTTCATCACTCACTATCCTCACCTCGGCCACGGCATGGCCTGCACCGGCGACTACGACCTGGTGTGCTGCGGCCATAGTCACATCGCAGAAATCCGCCAGCAAGCCAACGTCAAAGGCAGCCAGACCTGGCTGGTCAACCCCGGCACCATCGCCGGACTCGGCGCACCGGCAGCCACCTGGATCTTCGGCGATCTGTCCGCCATGCGCTTCGAGATACACACGCTGCCCGCTACTGGATAATTGCCTGATGCCAGCGCCCTGCCCAGAGTACCAACGGACGCATGGCGACCAGCAATTCTGCGCCCCACGCAGTCAAGGCATACCCCTCGCCGGAAGTGTGCTCCACCAGTTGCGCAGCGCGTAACTCGAGCAGCCGGACATTCAGCACTGATGATGAGACTTCGGAGCAGGCTGCCTGAAGTTGCCGAAACGTCACCGGCCCCTCCCGCAATTCCCAAAGAATGCGCATGGTCCAGCGTTTGTGGAACAACGCAATGGCCGCGTTGATGGCGTTTTTAGCCTTTTGCTCGCTTGCCCTGGAATGGTTTTTGGTCTTCATGCTTCTATTTTAGCAGCAGTTGTGTATATAATTGCTTCTCTTTTAGAAGCAAGGAGCCGTTATGACCACCCCTCGCATCGTTCCTGTGGCCGAACCTCTGGTCGAGCCGCTCGCCTCCAGAATGGCGAAGCTGATTCCCAAAGGTACACCGGCGCCGCAACTTTTTTTGAGTGTGGCGCGCAACGAGAGCCTGTTCAGCTTCATGGTGGACTCAGGACTCATTGGTCCTACCGGATTGCTGGACCGTCGAACCCTGCCCAAGACGATCAGGGAAACCGTCATCTTGCGCACCTGCGTGGCGACCCGCAATGACTACGAATTCAACTTGCATGTCCAGACCATCTCCAGTCGCATGGGGCTGACAGAGGCGCAAATCGAGGATATCAAACACGACTCCATGAACCCGCACCTATGGAGCGCCCATCAAATGGCAGTCACCTTGGTCGTGGATGCCCTCGTACGCACCCTGGCTGTACCCGATGAGGTTTTCACGAACGCTCATCAGCATTTCTCGGAAGCAGAGTTGATCGACATCACGCAATTGGTGGGTCTTTATACCGGGGTGGCAATGATGGTGGGCCTGATTCGCCCGCGCTTTGATCGTTATCGGGACGGCCCGGTCGCCAGGGTTACACCGTGATGTCCAGGCAACTTCCCGCTGCGGGGCTGGGCATATTGGGCAAGGCCATGATGACCTTAGCCCGCAAGGCACGCCCCTTGGAAGTGGATATGCACCGCAGCTTCAGCGTGCCGGCATTGGATGGGCAGCACGTCGCACGGTACAGGACGTTCGTCGGATTCATTGACGACGCTACGGTACCCCTGAGCTATTTCTACCTTCTGGCGCAAAGGGCGCAATTAGCCGCCATGCTGGACCCCGAGTTCAGTTTTTCCGTGCCGGGAATGGTTCATGTGGAAAACGACCTGCGCATACTGAACGCCATTGACCCGGCACTGCCGTTCGATCTCGACGTTCTAGCAATTCAGGAAACCCCCTCGCAAAACGGCAAGCTGTATGTGGTCTTGAAGGTTTTATTTAAGCAAGCTGGCATGGAGCGAGTTGTGTGTATCAGTCGCTACCTTGCACACAGGGGGAAAGGGGGGGCCGCCCGGCAAGCCCGCGAACCAAATCACGAGGCAAATCATGAACCAGTGACCTCTTGGTCGTTGCCCGCAGACATCGGTCGGCACTACGCAAAGCTGTCTGGAGACTTCAATCCCATCCACTTGTGGCCGTGGTCGGCGCGGCTGCTGGGATTCAGGAGACCCATCGCCCACGGAATGTACTCGGTAGCCAAGGCACAGGCCGCGCTTGAAGCTGACGGTGTGGGAAAGATTACCCGATTGTCCGCGCGCTTTATCAAGCCGGTCACCTTGCCGGGCGAGGTATTTCTTGCCCGCAGCACGGACTCGTACTGCATCACATCCGCAGGGCAAGGGGCTGTGACCGGCAGCTTCGAGGCGCGGACTGACAATGAATAATATTCACCCGGCTGCGGCTATCCGACCGGCACCACTTGAATTGATTGCGCAGGACGGCTATCGACTGTCCGCACTCCAATATGCGGGCGAATGCAGGCGGCTTGGGCATCTGATTGTGGCAGGGGCAACGGGCGTGCCTCAACGCTTTTACCGGCGCTTTGCAGAGCATGCGAGCCGCCGCAGATTTTCCGTATTGACGCTGGATTACTGCGGAATAGGCGCGTCCAAGCCGCCCACCCCCAAGAAATTCAAGATGAATTACCTAGTGTAGTGTCTCTCAAATGGCTATACAATCAAGCCGCCACCTGCTGCTGGGGCATCGCCTGCCGTGCCTGCTGAATCTTGCGCAAGATATCTTCACCCTTGGCTTTCCAGACGTAGCGCTTCGGATTCTGATTGCGGGCGGCGAGATAGGCGATGATTGTATCAGCCAATTCCTTGACCGAGGCGAAACTGCCGCTGGCAATCCGGTCGGTGACATCTCGGAAGAAGCGCTCGACCAGATTGAGCCAGGAGGACGAAGTCGGGGTGAAATGCATGTGAAACTGCGGATGCTTGGCCAACCAGGCTTTCACCTCTGGATGCTTGTGGGTCGCGTAGTTGTCGGCGATCAGATGAATCGTCAGGTCTTTGGGTGTTTCCCGGTGGATTTTTTTGAGGAAAGCCAACCATTCCTGATGCCGATGCTGCTCGGCGATGGTCGTGATCAGTTTGCCCTCCAGGTAGTTCAATGCGGCAAACAAGGTCAGGGTGCCATGGCGAATGTAGTCGTGGGTGGCGGTCTTGATATGGCCGATCCCCAGTGGCAAGCCCGGCTGGGTGCGCTCCAGCGCCTGGCACTGCGACTTCTCGTCGCAGCACAGCACCAGCGACATCGTAGGCGGGTTGAGATACAAGCCGATGACGTCCCAGAACTTTTCCTCGAAGTGCGCATCGTTCGAGAGTTTGAATGTGCGGGTCAGGTGCGGCTTGATGTCGTTGGCGGCCCACAGGCGTTGCACGCTGGCGGTCGAGATGCCTGCCGCGTGCGCCATGGTGCGGCAACTCCAGCGCCCCAGTGTGGCGGGCGGTCGAGTGACCGTCTCCAGCGCTTTCTTTACCGCCGCCACCGGCAACGAAGGTTTCCGGCCCCGCCCATGCGCATCCGTCAGCCCAGCCAGTCGCTCTTTGACGAAGCGCCGGCACCAGTGGTTCACCGTCACGCGCGTGACGCCGACGGTTTCCCCAATGGCTTCCTGCGTGAGCCCATCGGCCGCCAGCAAAATGATCCGCGCACGCTGGCGATCGCTTGTTCAGTTCCCGTGTCTCTTCCGGTCCCAGCATAATCCGCGTCCGTGTCATGATCCCCTCCTCGAAACAGGCTGTGCTTCGAGTATAGGCGGAATCGGAATAATGTAAAGCCATTAATGAGACACTACACTAGATTGGGCGTACCTGGATCTGGCGGCGGCCGTAGATGCAATGGCGGGCGATGCGCCGCTATTCATGGTCGGGCATTCTTTCGGCGGGCATGGCTGGATGCCCCCGCTGGAGAGGGCGCTGGTGCTGGCAATATGGCGGGTTTTCGGCCCGCTGTTGACCTGTTGGAAAGGCTGTCTTCCCTGGAGTCTGCCTGGTGTGCGAGAAGACCTACCACCAGGCCTACCGTGACGGGAAGCACTGGTGCACCTATCCCTGCTATTTTTTGACGACGCGGCAATGGCGTACGCAGCCGAAGAGGCGTGGGGCCGGTCGGCCATATGGATTATTTCCGGGAAGGCGCACGGTCACTGTGGGATCATGTTCTGGATTGGTTCTCACAGCATCCTTGGCTCCCAAAAGCCGCCACCTGACAGACCGTTGCTCACTTGCCGGGCGAGAACCCCTCCAGGATCACGACATTGCTGTGCGTGCCGTTCAGGCGGTGCCTGGCGATCTCCTGATACTCCGGCGATTGATACCAGCGATTTGCATCCTCTCTACTAGGAAAACTCAGCAGAACCGTCCTGTCGTGGGGCCACTCACCCTCGACTGGCACAGGCGCATCCACCGCTGCAAGAACCCGGCCATTGAACTTTCGGAAGACCTCCATGAAAGCGCGCAAATAGGTATCGTATTCGGCGCGATTGTGAATGCTCATATTGTTGATGATATAGACTGCCATCTGTCCTCTTGGATAGAAAAATTAATGTAGCAGAAGCGAGCTGCACTCGTCATATTGATAGGCTCATTGCCGTATACTTAGCCTAGCCTGACGCAAAGAATGCGAGTAGCACGACCCCTGCGGTGACCATGCATGCCGAGCCTATGCGCTGCAGAACTAACCTTTCTCGCAATCGAATCGTCCCGATCAGCGCAGCAAAAACAACACTGGTTTCCCGCAGCGCCGCGACTGTAGCCAAGGGAAATTTAGACATGGCCCACAGCGCAATGGCATATCCCCCGACTGATAGCAGGCCTGCCACCAGACCCATACGCAATTGGCTGCTCACAAAATCGGCAATGGCGCTGCGGCGCTGCGCGGCAACGACGCCGAGAACCCCCATACCGGTAAGGATCTCCAGCCACGCCGCAAAGCCGATGATGGAACCCGCGAGACGCACCCCGAGGCCGCTCAAGAGCGTATAACCGGCAATCGCCAAGCCGGTGAAGGCAGCATATCCGACCGCATCGCGCTGAATTGCATGTCTTGAAATCGCAAGTACTAAGATGCCAGCGCAGATAAGAAGTACCGCCAGCAACTTGGAGGGGGACAGCACCTCCCCGGCAAAGAGCATTTCCAGGGCAAGCACTACTAACGGCGCGACTCCACGAGCAATGGGATACACCTGGCTGAGATCGCCAGCGCCGTAGGCTTTCAGCAGGAAAGCGTAATAGGTGAACAGAAATGCAGTTGCACCCAGCAGGAAAGGGAGGCTGGTCAAGGCAGGGCCAGGCACCATAAAAAGGGCCAAAATCCCCATCAACAAACCAACCGCACGGATCATGGCTAGCATCAAGAGCGGATCTTTACTGCCTTTGACTAAGGTATTCCACACTGCATGCGCCAATGCTGCCAATAAAATCAACAAGTATTCATACTCCATTTCCGTGGCTAACCAGAAATACCGGCTGCATGCTCAGGCAGATGCCGGCGGCTTTTCAGTCACCAGGAATACGCCACTGGCGCGGACGATCACTTTGCGGCCTTCACCGGCAGTAATGTAAGCATTGGCAAAAGCTAATCGCGTGGCAATTTTCTGCATCTCCACCCTAGCTTCTACCCAGTCGCCGAGCTTGGCGCCCCCAGTAAAGTCAAGCGAGAGGCTGACCGTGACCAGGGAAACGCCTTCCTTGGCGGTCAACTCCATGGTATAGCCCAAGGTAATGTCGGCCAGGGTGGACAGAACGCCGCCATGCGCGTATCCACGTGAGTTCGTATGCCCAGGCTCGATACGCAACCCTATCGACCAATCCCGGCCTGTACCGCGGCTATAGAGCGGGCCGATCCTATCGAGAAAGGGACTGGTTCTGACAAGCGGCGAGTAGCCGGCGGGTATGTCAGCCATCGCCGGGAGTGCTCCGTAGGTGATTACACTCGTTTGACCGCATAAAGTGCGTATCCATAAGGCAAATTCTTATGACAGACGCCAGTCTGATTAAAGATGCGGCGCAACTTTTTCAGCCGCCTCCGCCGAAGATAGCACCGGGTAAATCTCGAATTCGACAATGTCGCTCCAGTTGCTTATCCACACATCAATCAGTTTCCGGTCCGGCGTTTCCATCAGTTGAAAACAACACTCGAGTTTTTCATCCACCCAACTCGAAATATATCGCAGCCCCCCTGGCGCGAGGCGGCCATGATCGCGGAAGCGCCGATACACCGGAGCTGGATCCTGATTCCTGTAATGTTCAACGATCATGTAATGCATCGCATCTCTCCAGATCATGCTGCGGCATGCTAGGCCGCAAATCGCTGTAGCGACTTTTCATCCCATGCCACGCCGGTTCCGCTGGCATCTGCCGGGTTGGCCATGCCTTTCACGATGGGCAGCGGCTCAGCTATCACCGGATTCCACCAATCTGCGTATTCGAGCCAGTGCGCCGTTGGTGTCAGGCATAGCAGCTGTGCGCTGATCTCTGGCCAGAGGTGGCTGGAAATATGAATTTTCCTGGCATACGCTAGAGATGCGGCTCTCAACCAGCCTGTCGCCCCGCCAATCTTCATAACGTCCGGCATCATGAAATCCGAGGCGCCGGCATTGATCGCATGTTGCATGTCCTGGGTACCCCACCAATTTTCACCACACTGAATCGGCGTCTTCGCAGCATCCGCAATCGCCGCATGCCCTGCATAGTCATGAGCCAGCGTCGGCTCTTCAACCCAGGTTAGACCCTCTTCATCCAATATGCGCAAGCGCTGTATTGCCTGGCTTGGCGTCAGGCACTGGTTATAGTCCACCATGATTGCGACTGAACTTCCCACCGCCTTGCGGATGGCGCGGATTACCGCAACATCCTCTGTCACTGTGGGATAGCCGATTTTCGCTTTGACTCCGGTAAACCCCTGTTTCACCCATGTTTCGGCATGCTTGGCAGAACCTGCAACTCCGTCATAACCGACGCTGCCATAAGCTGGAACGGGTTTCGCTGCGCCGCCCAGCAATCGCACCAGCGATACCTCGTGGCTACGCGCCAGCGCATCCCAAAGCGCCATGTCTATGGCGGAAAGAGCGATACCAACAAGTCCCTGGGTACCCAGCAAACAAAAGCGCCTGGATAATTTCTGCTCGATCTCCACAGGTGCGAGCATCTCGCCTTTCAGCAATGGCACCAGATTGTGGATGAGGTCGGCCGTCGGCTTCAACGCGGCAACTGTGTAAGTAAATACCATGCTATGCCCCACCACGCCATCTTCGGTGGTGATATCAGTGAGCACCAGCGGCGATTCCATGACCGTGCCGCTGGCGGTCTGGTGGGGATGTTGCATGGGGACGCGGACAGCGCGCACACGCAGATCGCTGATCTTGGGCGTTAAATCAAGTTTCATGGAACCTCCGGGTATTATGCGATCCATTATTAATGCAGCCGAGGGCGGGCAGCGGTCGGCACACGAAGCGCCTCACGCGGGAAACGGCGCCAGCGGCTCAACACCTTCCCCGGCGGCGGCTGGTGGCGTATGCGCCACATTCAGCACCATCGAGACCAATCCAAAGTAACCGGCGACGCCGATCAGGTCGATGACGCCCTGCTCGCTGAAACATTCCCGGCACTCCAGATAACTCGCGTCGCTCACACCGTGGTTAGCGTGCAATTCCGTAATGAAATCGTATGCAACACGCTCTTCTGCACTCATTCCAGTTGGCCTGCGTCCTGCTCGCAGGGCATCGATGGTGTCCTGACTGACGCCTGCCTTGAGGGCGAGGGGGACATGAGTGAACCATTCGAATTGCTGCGTCCACATGCGCGAAACCATCAGGGTCGCAAACTCGGAAATGCGCGGCGGCAGCGCGCTATTGTAACGAAGATATTCCCCGACTTTCTGCAATCGCGCCATCAACTCCGGGCTGCGCAACAGCGGAATGAAGGGACCTATAACGCCTTTCCGCGGACCCGCGATCAGTTCGTCCGCAGCTATTTTCTGCGCTTCGTTCATGTCCTCACGCGCCAATGGCGGCATGCGGCATGGAGCATGGGGAAGATTCATGCTTGGATCCTTTCGTGGGAGGTGGAAGCGGATTTCACTGGAGCCTTGACCAGCAACGCAAGCATGCCTATCAACAGCATGGCCGCTGCAATCAGGCTGGGAATCCGGGTCGCGTTGTTTGCCATTGTGGCAGCGCTTACGGTCAATGGACCCAGCACTTGCCCGGTGGCAAAGGCCGCTGTCATAACCGCCATCAATCGCGGCGCCGATGTTCCAGAGATTCTCTGCGCCTCACGCATACCTCCCATTGTCAGCACCATAATCGTGCTGCCTACGCAAACAGCAGAAACCAGAATCGACCACAGGCTCATATGGATCGCAGGAACCGCGACCCCGATCGCCATCACCAGCTGGCTCCATGTCCACACTTTTCTCGGCGCTGTCCTGCGAAACAGCTTGGTAGTCAGGATCGTCGAAAGCGCCGCCGACAAGCCGAACAAAGGCCATGTCCAGCCGAAAACCGTGGGATCGTTGATCAAACTGCGGGCGACTGCGGGCAAAAATGTTGCCGGAATGATATAGCCATAGCCGATTGCTCCATAGCTAAAAATAAGCTGCCAAGCCTCGACGCCATAGACAAAAGTAACTTGAGCGGATTGTGCCGGCGTACTCACAGGCGCAAGCGATAACGGCGTCCATACCGCCCATGCCGTCAAGGCGGTCACCAAGCCCAAGACGAGCCATGCGCTATCAGGGCTGCCCTGCGCCGCAGCGGAAGCCAGTGCAATCAGTCCGGCCAGCCCGATGCCAACCCCCACGCCGGCGTATACCCAGCCAGATAATGAGGAACGCTGCTCGGGAGCCAGGACTGAAAGTGTGTATGCAGAAATTCCAACAAAAACAAAGGCGCTCGCTACGCCCGCGAAAAACCTGAATATCATCCACGCCAGCCATGAATCAATGACACCCATCACGCCCGTGAAGAGTGCAACGGCGCATAGCCCGATGCGGGCGGAAGCTCGCGGCGCGGGGTTCAGAGCAAAACACAGCAACGCCCCCGCCAGGTAGCCGGCATAATTGGCGCTGGCAAGCAGTCCGCCTTGCGCCAGTGTCATGCCGAAGCGCTCTTGCATCAAAGGCATCAGCGGCGTAAACGCAAACCTCCCGATGCCCATTGCGGTCGCCAAGCCGGCAAGCCCTGTGAGCGTTACCGCAAGCGCCGGGATTTGTCCTGGCTCCTTAGTCATGGAAGAAGATGCTACGGCTTAAAAATGTTCCTGTATAGTTAATATTGTAGAAGTAGTTGTTCATAATTTATGAACATCATGCCCGCTCGGCAGTGTCCTTAAGCCAACAATGCTGGAGTCATCGATGAACCTTTCCGATTTGCATATTTTTAAAACCGTTGTCGAAGAGGGCGGCATCATTCGCGCCGCCCGAAAACTGCACCGCGTTCAGTCCAACATTACTACCCGGATCAAGCAACTTGAGTCGTCTGTCGATGCCCAGCTTTTCTTTCGAGATAAGCAACGCTTGTTCCTGTCTCCGAATGGCGAACTGTTGCTGGGCTATGCCGACAAGTTGCTGCGCCTGGCGGAAGAAGCAAAAAACGCCCTGTCGGGGACATCGCCGCGCGGCGTGTTTCGCCTTGGCGCTCTGGAAAGCACCACAGCCAGCCGGCTGCCGAAGATTCTGGCGTTGTTTCACAAAACCTACCCGGACGTTCGTGTCGACTTAAAGACCGGCACCAACGACACCCTCACTGCGGATGTCGCGGATCGCCGGCTCGATGCTGCGTTCGTCGCAGAAACACCAAGCAGCAAGGTGTTATCCCATATGGCGGTGTTTACCGAGAAACTGGTGCTGATTTCATCGCATCAACATAGTTCGATCAGGCGGCCTCTGGACATTCATGGCGATACTGTGATTGCCTTTCCCAGCGGTTGCGCATACCGGCGCGTGCTGGAAAGGTGGCTCGGGGACCGGAGTCTGGCTTCCGTGCGTGTGTTTGAACTAGCCTCGTATCATGCCATCGTCGCCTGCGTCGCGTCGGGAACGGGCATAGCACTGGTGCCGGAATCGGTGCTGGCGACCGTTCAAAGCGCGCAGGTTACTCGTCACGCATTACCAAAAATCCATAGCCATGTCGTGACGCCCCTCATTTGGCGGCGTGCGGAACAGGTACCGGCGCTCGTCGCGCTGCGCGAGTTGATCAAGAGCGCACGCTGACGCGCTTGCCGTAAAAGTAAAGGCAAGCATCTTCTCTCCTGATGCGCCCGGATCAGGCGAGTTTGCCGCCAAACTTTCCCATCGCTGTAATCACGTTGGTCAGGCCCTTACCCAAAGCGGTCAGTTGATATTCCGTCTTGGGCGGAATGACTGGGTAGATGGTCTTGGTGATGATCCTGTTTTCCTCCAGAAACCTCAGCCTGGCCGCCAGTACCCTGGGGCTGATGCCCGGTAGTGATTTCAGCAGTTCCGAATAGCGCCGCTTGCCCGGCAGTAAATCCCGGATGATCAGCGTCGTCCACTTTCCATCGAGAATTTGCGCTGTCTTTTGCACCGGGCAGTCCACATCGCAGCTTGGCATTGGTTTCTGTGGCTTGTTCATGATTAGTAAGTATCCTTTAGGTAACTACTTCCCAATGTATAGTTAATTAACTATATTGGCAAGCAGCAAATCCTGCTCAAAGATCTGAAGGAAAAATCATGGAAAAAAACACCACTCTTAAATTCACTTTGCGATTCATCGCCATCGTCCAGTTTGTGCTGGGCCTGTCCTTTCTACTGGCGCCGGAATTGACGGCGCATACCCTGGGGCTGAGCGCCGCGCCGGAATGGACCAACTGGCTGTTCGGCATGATGGCGGCACGCTTCCTGGGGTTTGGCTACGGCATGCTGCTGGCGGCGCAAAACCCCTGGGAGAGCCGGCACTGGATCAAGGCCATGATAGTCATTCAGGCGATCGACTGGATCGTCACCCTGGTGTATTTGCAGCGCGGCGCAGTCTCTCTGATGCAGGTCAGCACAGCATCCTTCCTGCCCCTGATTTTCATTATTCTGTTATGGCTGAACTACCCGCGCGCAGTCGGCAAGCGAAGCGCCGCATGAGCTTTTTTTCAGCACGACTTTTTTCCTGGGTGCAAAACGCGGAGTTTTATCGACAACTCCACCAGGAAGCGGTGGCGTTGTTGCCGCGCGGCAGCGGCCAGCCCTGGCTGGATGCGGGCTGCGGGCCGGGGCTGGTGACCCGGCTGGCAGCCGCGCACGGATACCAGGTTCTGGGTACTGACATTGATCCCCATATGATCCGGATGGCGCGCAAGATCGCGCAGCGCGAGGCAAGCACCGGCAATACGCGCTTTGAAATTTCCGGTCTGAAGCATCTGCCGGAAAACTCCGCCGAGGTGGTCTCGGCAGCCTCGCTCCTCGCTGTCATGGACGACCAGCCTGCCGCGCTCGCCGCGCTGCTGCGTTGCGCGCGCCCCGGCGGAACGCTCTTGATTGTCGAGACTACGGCGCAAATGACGCGTGCCGCGGCACGCCGGCTCAATCGATCAGGCCGATATGGCGCTCCATCACTGGCCCTGCGCTTATGGTCGTATGCGCGTGCAGGCCGCACCGTCGACCCGAAAATTTTTTATGCGACAGGTCATGCCGTGGAAAAAACCCTGCTCCTGGATGGCATGGTGGCGGCCTGGCGGTTAACAAAATCGGCCTGAGATGAAACCGGAAGGATGGGACATGGACGACAGCGCGCCAGTGACAAGGTCTTACGAATACTACAAATGCGGTGATGGCTTTGCCATGCGGAGCTATCTCAGCCGTCTGCGGAGCATGGAGCAACTTCCCGGGATTGTGTTCATCTACGAGCCCTTCGGGATCAATTCGGAAATGCGGCGGATCGCCGATGAGATAGCCCGGGAAGGTTACGCTTTGATGATTCCCGACCTGCTCAGTCGCGGCGCATGGTTCTCCTGCATGCGCAGCTTGATGCGGGATTTGAAGCATGGCAAGGGGCAAGGAGTAGACGATCTTATCGAGGCCAGGAACTGGCTTGCCGGGCAAACTTATCTGGCGGAGGGAAGAGTGGCCGTGATGGGCTTGTGCATGGGCGGAGGGTTTGCGCTGCTGCTGGCAAAAACCGGACTGTTCCGCGTCAGCGCCCCGTTCTATGGGGAAGTCCCGGAAAATCTCGATGGCGCATGTCCAATCATTGCCAGCTACGCCGCACGCGACCGGCTGACACTGCCTCATGCGAGGAAACTGGCGCGAGAAATCGAGCGGCTGAACATTCCCGGCGACCTGAAAATATACCCCGATGCCGGCCACAGCTTCATGAACAAAGCGCCCAACAGGGTTCTGGGTTTTTTGGGGAAACATCTCCCTGCCCATGCAGAGTACAACCCCGAAGCAGCCGCAGACGCAAGCAAACGTCTGATCGCTTTTTTGAAAGTACACCTTTAGTTTCGCGCCTTTGGCTACACGCTCTATCAAACCGAAGCGCGCACCGCCGGCTGATTCTCATGGGCTGTTTCTCCGCTCCAGGGGAAAACTTCCAGCGTATGCCGGATCAACCAGCGCGACACAAACGTCGCTGCTATAGCGCCAATTCCCAGGCAAGCCAGCACCAGGGTAATTCCGTATCGGTCGGCGCAGTATCCGCTCAGGACGCTGCCGACGGGCGCCGCCGACACCGACAGGAAACGCATGGTGGTGGTCATGCGTCCGAGCATGGCGTCCGGGGTTACCAACTGGCGCATCGCCAGATAGTTGATCGTGTAGACGGTCGCCCCCGCTTCCACCAGCAACATCGCGGCGCCTGCCAAAATCACCGCCCAAACGCCTTGAGGCACTTGCGAGTAGGCGAGCATGCCCAGTGCGGTGAGCGCCAGCCCCAGCACGATCACCGCATACTTGCCGATGCGCCGGTTCAGGTGATGCAACGAGGTGGCCCCGGCCAGCGCACCCAGCGCAGCGAAGGTGTTCACCACGGCCAGTTGCGACGGCGTGAAACCCAGTTCGCGCGTCGCATGCAGCACGTACAGCGCCATGAATCCGTGAAACAACAGGATGAACATTGCCGCCATCAGCGCGAAAGCCCGCAGCAGCGGTTGCCGCCAGACGAAGCTCAGGCCCGCCGACACATCGGCCAGCACTGTATTTTTCGAAACCGCCAGGGCGGCTTCGCGGAACAGGATCGAGCCCACCAGTGCGGCGGATACAAAAAATGCCAGCGCATCCAGCGCCACCGCCGTAGGCGCGCCCAGCCAGCCCACCAGCATGCCCGCCAGCACCGGGCCGATCAGCCCGGCCATGCTGGTCGCCGATGCCAGCTTGCTGTTGGCCTCCACCAGCCGATCCCGACCGACGAGCTGGGTGATGAAGATCTGCGCCGCCGACCCGCCGATGCAGAAACCGGTACCCACTACAAAATCCACCGCGTACAACAAATGTATCGACAGCACATCCAGCACCACCGCCAGCGGCACCAGGGCCAGCGCCGCGCCACCGAGCAGGTTGAAGGCGACGATCACTCCACGCTTGCGACGGCGATCCAGCCACACCCCGGCAGGCAGGGAAAACAGCACAAAGGGCAACACCCCGCAGGCGAACAGAATCCCCATCTGTCCGGCATTGGCATTGAGTATATGCACGGCAGTCAGCGGCAACGCCAGTTGCGAGACGCTGCCGCCCAGGATGGCCACCGTGGCGGCGGCCCACATCCGGGAGAAATCCCGGTTGCGCAGCAGGCTGTCGAGGGGGATCAAGGCGCCAAGATTGTTGACTGCAAAACGCATAGGCGCATTATGCTGATATCAGGCATCCGGCGTCAAACCGGATATTCCATATGAATATTTTTTCAGGGCTTGAATTGCCTTACGAACCACTGCCGCACAGCAGAGCAAAACCTTATCGAGACATTATTCGGCTTTTCTATTCGGCCATAGGAAGATTTCGGACGGCGGGCTGCCCAGCCTCGCTAAAATCAGCGTCTCAACAAGAATTCATCGGAGGCTTGAAGTAATGGCTTCAATCGCAACCAGCCAGACCATACTGGTCGTCGGCGGCGGCATCGGCGGCATGACGGCGGCGCTGGAAGCCGCCGAATGCGGCAAGCAGGTGATACTCGCCGAACGCAGCCCGACACTGGGCGGACGCACCGCCCTGCTCTACCGCTACTTCCCGAAAATGTGTCACCCCACCTGCGGCCTGGAAATCAACCTGCGCCGCCTCAAGGGCAATAAAAACTTGCGGGTGATGACCATGGCTGAGGTCACCGCCGTCACCGGCAGCCGCGGCGACTACACGGTGAGCCTGAAAATCTCGCCGCGCTTTGTGAATAAAAACTGCACCGCCTGCGGCGACTGCGCCCAGGCCGTTACCGCCGAAATTCCCAATCCTTTCGAATACGGTCTGTCCAAGACCAAGGCGGCTTACCTGCCGCATGCCATGGCTTATCCGCAACGCTACCTGCTCGACCCCTCGATTGCCGGCACCGCCGAGGGCGAGAAGGCCAAGGCCGCGTGCAAATACGGCGCCATCGAGCTCGACATGCAAGACGAGATTGTTGAACTCAAGGTCGGCGCGGTGATCTTGGCCACCGGCTGGAAACCTTATGACGCAGCCAAGATTCAGCCTTACGGTTACGGTCGCTTTGCCAATGTGATCACCAGCGTGGAGTTCGAGCGCCTGGCTGATCCGCACGGGCCGACCGGCGGCAAACTGCTGCGTCCTTCCGACGGCAAGGAGGCGAAAAATATCGCCTTCATCCAGTGCGCCGGTTCGCGCGACGAAAACCATCTGCGCCATTGTTCGCGCATCTGCTGCATGGCCTCGCTCAAGCAGACCCAATATGTACGCGAAGCCTACGGCGACGATGCCGCCAACGGCGGCAAGTCGACGATTTATTACATCGACATTCGCGCCATCGACCGCTTCGAGGACTTCTACCTGAAGGTGCAGAATGACCCGACGGTGAGCTTCCTCAAATCCAAGGTGGCGAAAATCGTCCAGGACGATGCCGCCAATCTGATTCTGCACGGCGTGGATACCGAGGGTTATCACCGCTATGCGGTCGAGCATGATCTGGTGGTGCTGGCCATCGGCATGGAGCCGGAAAGCAACGGCATCAAACTGCCTGCCGACATCATCGTCGATTTCTCCGGCTTTATCGAAGGTTCCAAGGACGGCGGTCAGTTTGGGGCGGGCGCTGCAAGCAGTCCGCTCGATGTCAATCGCACCACGCAGAACGCCACGGCGGCGGCGCTGCGGGCGATCCAGGTCATTCATAAAACCGCCACTGTGGAGACGGCCAATGGCTGAGACGAAAACTGCCGCGTATATTTGCGCCGGCTGCGGCATCGGCGACAAGATCGATGTCGGGCAACTGGAAAAAATCGCGCAGAAAGAAGGCAAGATGCAGGTGGTCAAGCGCCACGACTTTCTCTGCAATGAAGAAGGCGTGCAACTGATCCGCAACGATATCGCCAACGAGGGCGTCACCCATGTGGTGGTTGCAGCCTGCTCGCGCCGCTCCAAGACCGAGGCTTTTGATTTCCCCAGCATCGCCATGGCGCGCGCCAACCTGCGCGAAGGCGTCATCTGGGTGGTGGCCGAAGGCAGCGCCCACGACGAAGTGCGCCAGGAAATGGCTAACGACTACGTCCGCATGGGCTGCGCCGAACTCAAGAAAATGAAGCTGCCTGAGGGCAATCCGGACAAAGCCGAGAACCGCCGCATCCTGGTGGTCGGTGGCGGCATGGCCGGCATGACGGCGGCGCTGGAAGCGGCGGAAACCGGCTACGCAGTGGTACTGCTGGAGAAACAAAGCAAGCTGGGCGGCTGGGCGGCGCAGTTGTGGAAGCGCGTGCCGTTCAAGGAACCCTACGCCGCCCCGCAAGACACAGGTGTGGCGGAATTGATCGCCAAGGTGAGCAAGCATCCGCGCATCAGCGTGCATCTGAATTCGACCATCGCCGAAACCAGCGGCGCGCCGGGACGCTTCAACGTCAAGATCGCCCAGGAGAGCGGCGCGGTCAGCGAAGAGCTGGTCGGCGCCATCATCCAGGCCAGCGGCTTCACCAGTTACGATATCACCAAGTTGCCGGAGCTCGGCGGCGGGCTGCCCAACGTCATCGACCAGGCGGGTCTTGAAGCCCTGGCGATCAGCGCCAATGGCGCGCCGATCAAGCGGGCCGACGGCAAGGAAGTTAAATCCGTCACCTTCATCCAGTGCGCCGGACAGCGCGACGAGAGCGGCACGCACCTGCCTTATTGCTCGGGTCATTGCTGCGCCACCAGCATCAAGCAGGCGATGTATTTCAAGGACGCCAATCCGGACATCGAAACGGTGGTGATGTACACCGACTTGCGCGTCCCCGGCATGGGCGAGGATTTTTACCGCAGCGCCCAGGAAAAAGGCGTGGTTTTCACCAAAGGCAAGGCCTCCAAGGTTGAAACCACTGGCAGCGGCAGCAAGGTAAGCTTCCGCGATCTGATCCTCGACGAGGACACCAGCATCGATGCTGACCTGGTGGTGCTGGCCACCGGCCAGGTGCCGAACTCGGGCGTGAATATCGACCTGCCCGACGACGACCCGGTCAAGACGCAGCAGGTGTCTATCCTTAACCTGAACTACCGGCAGGGCAAGGATTTGCCGCAGCTCAAGCAAGGCCTGACCGACTCGCACTTCATCTGCTTCCCCTACGAGACGCGCCGCACCGGCATCTACGCCGCCGGCCCGGTGCGCCGCCCGATGGATTTATTGCAGGCCACCGAAGACGCTACTGGCGCTGCACTCAAGGCGATTCAGGCGGTCGAAAATGCCGATGCCGGACGCGCCGCTCATCCGCGCGTCGGCGACCTGTCCTATCCCATGGTGCGCCTGGAAGGCTGCACCCAGTGCAAACGCTGCACGGTGGAATGCCCGTTCGGCGCCATCGACGAAGACGAGCGACGCTTCCCGGTGTTCAACGAAAGCCGCTGTCGGCGCTGCGGCACCTGCATGGGCGCCTGCCCGGTGCGGGTGATCTCCTTCGAGAACTATTCGGTCGATACCGTCGGCATGCAGATCAAGGCCGTCGATATGCCTGACGAGTTTTCCGAAAGGCCGCGCATCCTGATCCTGGCCTGCGAAAACGACGCCTATCCGGCGCTCGACATGGCCGGCCTGGCGCGCCACGTTTACTCGGCCTTCGTCCGGGCCATCCCGGTGCGCTGCCTCGGTTCGGTGAATGCCATCTGGATTACCGATGCGCTCAACTCCGGCTACGACGGCGTGATGATGATGGGCTGCAAGCACGGCGAGAACTATCAATGCCACTTCGTCAAGGGTTCGGAGCTGGCAAATTACCGCATGAGCAAGATCGACGACACGCTCAAGCAGCTTGGCCTGGAGAAGGAGCGCGTCGCCAGCTACGAAGTCGCAATTACCGACAGCGCGCGCGTAGCGGCACTTATCAACGACTACGTGGCTAAAATCGTGGAAATCGGCATGTCGCCCATGAAGGGCTTCGCCTGAGGAGCGCACCGCTATGAGTGAATCGAACCAATTGAACACCTTGAACCAGCAGGCGGTGGCCCGCTACCAGAACAACTTCCTCAAGGAAGTAGAAGACCACGTCGAAGAAGGCCAGTGGGTCAAGATGTGCATGCAGTGCGGCGTCTGCGCCGGCTCGTGTCCGTTCGGCGCGCATTGGGAGCACTCGCCGCAAAAACTCTTCATGATGATACGCGCCGGCAAACGCGAGGAAGTGCTCTCCACCGACTCGATGTGGCTGTGCACTTCCTGCTACAACTGCGTGGTGCGTTGCCCGCGCAAGCTGCCGATCACCCACATCATGCACGGCCTCGCCACCTACGCGCGCCGCCTGGGCCTGGTTCCAAAAGGCCAGCCGACGGAGGAATTCGCCACGCTGTTCTGGAACAATCTGGCGAAGACAGGTCGCATCAACGAACTCAAGTTGACGCTTGGGCATTACTTCAAGGATGGCCTCATCTCCGGCATCAAGACGGCCCTGGGGATGCAGAGTATTGGCATAAAGATGGTGCTGGCGAAACGCCTCAACCCGATGGAAATTTTCGGCGGACACGGAATCAAAGACCTCAAGGGTTTCCAGGCCATCATTGCCAAAGCCCGCGAAATCGAGGACAAGAAACACGGCGCTGCACACTGACGCACAGGAGAAAATCATGGCGAAAAAAGAATACGCGTTCTACCCCGGCTGTTCATCGCAACTGAAGGCTTCGGCCTCGAACTACCTGACTTCGGTCAACTCGATGTGCAAGACGCTCGACGTCAAGCTCACCGAAATTCCTGACTGGAATTGTTGCAGCGCCTCCGTCGGCTACTGCGAAGGCGGCGAGCTGCCGCGCCTGGCCATCAACGCCCGTAACTTCGCCCAGGCCGAGACCCATCTGCCGGGCCAGGACATCGTTGCCACCTGCGCCGCCTGCTGGCTTTCCGCGCGTGAGTCCAAGGACCGTCTCGATGGTTCGGCGCAGTTGATGAAGGAGACCAATGAGGCGCTCGCCGCCGCCGGTCTCCATTACAAGGCCGAGGTCAAGGTTCGTCATATGGTCGAGGTGTTGATCGAGGACTTCGGCTACGACGAGTTGAAGAAGCCGATGAAAAAATCCCTCGAAGGCATCAAGTTTGCCGGTTATGTCGGTTGCCAGACCAACCGCCCCTTCGGCATTGATGGCGAATCTTTCGAGAACCCGATGTATCTCGACAAGATGGTCGAGACTTTCGGCGGCGAAGCACTCACCACCTACGACCAGAAAGTGAGCTGCTGCGGCGGCGCGCTGGCCTTCTCCGAGCCGGAAAAATCACAGAAGCAGATCCGCGACATCGTCGAATCCGCCTATGACCACGGCGCTGAAATGATCGTCACGCCCTGCCCGCTGTGCCAGGCCAACGTCGAGGTGTACCAGTCAGAGATCAACAAGAAACAAGGCACCAAATTCAATATGCCGGTGCTCTACTACTCGCAGTTGATGACCGTCGCCTACGGCGGCAGCATGAAAGACGCCGGCCTCGACGGCCAGTTGATCCGCGCCCACAAGCTTGAGGAAATTACCAAAAAGTAGCCGGCATGGCTCATCAAGCTTAATTTGCAGCAGGAGGAGACGATGGAAAGGGCAGTCTACAAACCCCTGGCAATGAGCCGTATGCGCGAGGGAGTAAAGTGCCTACCGTCCGGCTACTGGTATTCCACGCGCTTGCGTGCCGACAGTCCGGCTATCGACGCGATGACCGACCTGCGCAAAGTCATGCCCGCCACCATCACAGCCGACGCCAGCCTGACACTGGCCAACCAGACCATGATCGCTCGCAGCGTGCGCCTGCTGCTGGTGGTGAACGACAAGCATGAAATCGTCGGCCTGATCACCGCCCGCGACACTATGGGTGAAAAGCCGGTCAAAACCCTGCGCGAGCGCGGTGGCACACACGGCGAACTGAAGGTTGCGGATTTGATGGTGCCGCGCAACGCCATCGATGTCATCGACATCTCGACGGTGGAACGCGCCGAAGTCGGCCACGTCGTCGCCACGCTCAAGGAACTTGGTCGCCAGCACGCGCTGGTCGTAGAGAAGGATGCCCTGAGTGGTGAAGAAGTGTTGCGCGGGATTTTCTCCGCCACCCAGATCAGCCGCCTGGTCAGCATGACCATCCACACCTTCGAAATTGCGCACACCTTCGCCCAGATTGAATCAGAGCTGGCTAAGTAAGGCGCTTATCCTGTATTCAACTTGCCAGCCGCCGATAAATATCGGCAATTTTCAGCGGCAGCTTTTTGACATCGTCCAGCACCGTATAACGCGCCACGCCGTACATATGCGCCAGGTAATCCGCGCCGTGCCGGTCGATGGTGACGCAGTAGCTGCGCACGCCCTGTTCGCGCGCTTCCAGAAGGGCGCGGCGGGTGTCTTCGATGCCGTATTGGCCGCGGTATTCGTCGCCGAAATCGTCCGGTCGTCCATCTGATAAGGTAATCAGCAAACGATGGCGCGCCGGCTGACGCAGCAGCAGTTGCGTCAGGTGGCGGATCGCCACGCCCATGCGCGTGTAGTCCTTCGCTTCGACGCCGGCGATGCGCGCCCGCACCGCTTCGTCATAACGTTCATCGAAGCGTTTGATGCGGTAAATATCGCTGCGGGTGCGCGTCCAGCCGGAGAATCCGTAGATGGCGTAAGCATCGCCGAGGGATTCGATGGCCTCGCACAACATCACCAGGGCTTCGCGCTCTGCGTCATTCACCCAGCCTTTGGTTGAACCGCTCATGTCCACCATGAACATCGCCGCCAGGGAACGCTCGTTGCGGATGCGCCGGCAAAACAGGCGGTCGGAAGGCTCAGCGCCGCTGCTGCGATCACTCATGGCATCGACCAGGGCGTCGATGTCGATCTCTTCGCCTTCCGGCTGCCGGCCCAACATGCGATTCTCGCCGCGCAGCATCTCGAAGCGGCGGCGAATTTGCCGGATCAGTCCGGAATGCCGCACCCGTACTTCGTCGACATAAGTCGCCAGGCCATGTCGTCCTTCACATTCATACAGGTGGCACCAGCCGCGCCGGTAGGCCTTGCGCCGATAGTCCCATTCATCATAGCGGTGATCCGGCTCACGGTGGCTGGTGTAATCTTCACCGCCGCCCTCGCGCTGGGTTTCCTGCCAATGGCCGGTGCCGGCGGGAACCAGGCACTCTGGCGGCACCTCGCCCAGATCCTGCAACAGGGACTGCGCCGCCGCGCGCGCCTCGGGCGGCAACGCCAGCGCATCTTCAGCAAAACTCATTGCCACCTCTGCACTTTCAGCGGCCAGCGGCGCAATTCCCGGGTCATCCAGGTTCGGGGCGGCAGCACTACCCTTCAGCGCGCTGATGGCCCGGTTGAGGGTTTCCTTGTCGTGCGCAATCCGCTCCCCACGCACCCGTAGTGCGGCATCAGGATCAATGGCTACAAAATGCGGCAAGTGTGGCGCATCTTCATTGCTCTCCATGCATCCGGGCAACAGCGCCAGGGTATCGGCAAGCGACGCCTGGTGTTGATGCAAACGCACCAGCAGCGGTTCCATCTGCGTCGGCCAGGGGCCGCGCAGAGTGGCGATTTCTGCGGCCAGCCCCGGCAGTTCGGCGGCGATTCTGGCTTCCAGGCGCACCGACTCCAGCACTGCCAGCCAGTTCAAGGCTCTTTCCTGATCCGTGGTTTCCAGCCAGGGTGTCAATGCCGCCGCCAGGTCGATGCTGGCCGAACCGAAAGTGCCGAAGCGCGTCTGCGCCCACAGCATGGTCGCCAGCACTTTATACAGACTACGGTTGCTCTCGGCCTGCGGCAATGCGCCGATTTTCAGCGGCAAATAAAGCGTCTCGGTATCCGTCCAGGCCGCTGCGCCTGCGCCCACGCTCAGCCCCAGCGGCCTGCCGGAAAGTCCCTGGATGAAGCGCGACAGCCGCGCTTCGATTTCGGTGAACTCCGCCAGAGGCCGTTCGCCGCCACGATCTGCATGAAAGCCTTCGAGATCGCGCAGCAAGTCCATCGCCGCGCGCGCACCGTGCCGGTCAAAAGCATCCAGGCCGGCCAGCACCCAGGCGTCGAACGCCTCATCATCGAACAAGGTAAACGCTCGCGGCGCCAGCGTGGCGATCTGATAGCCGATTTCGGCATAGGTCTGTGCGGCAACGGCGGCCCAGTGCAGCAGTTTTTCCTGCTGCGCCCGATTCAGCGACTCCAGCCCTTGAGCGATACGGGTGGCGGAGCGGTGCGAGTGTGAAGCGAACAACACTTCGTCGAGGCGCGTCTCAAGTTCCTCGCCAAACAGCCTGGGGTCTTTGCGACTACTAGAAGACGGCTCGGACGAGGTCATCGAGCGTTCCCGTCATATCCTGATCATCGCTGAGCGCCCGCGCCACGGCGGCGGTACATGCCGCCAGCGGTGCGACGCCGGTGGCAATCAATTGCGCTGCGTGCACCAGCAAGCGGGTGCTGGCGCCTTCGTCCAGACCCGCGCCCTTGAGGTTGCGGGTCAGCTCGCCGAGTTTGACCAGCCGCCGCGCCGTATCGGCGTTGACGCCGCCTTCCCGCGCGACGATGACGGCTTCAATGGCGGCTTCCGGATAATCGAAATCCAGCGCAACGAAACGCTGGCGCGTGCTTGGCTTGATCTCCTTGAGCACGCTCTGGTAGCCAGGGTTGTAGGAAATTGCCATCATGAAAGTATCCGGCGCGGTCACCATCTCGCCACGCTTGTCTACCGCCAGCACTCTTCTCGAATCGGCCAAGGGATGAATCACCACGATGGTGTCTTTGCGCGCTTCGACGATTTCGTCCAGGTAGCAGATGGCGCCTGCACGCACGGCGGCGGTGAGCGGGCCATCTACCCAGACGGTCTCGTTGCCGACGATCAGGTAGCGGCCAACCAGGTCCGCCGTGGTCAGGTCGTCGTGACAGGCCACCGTAACCAGGGGCCGCTTGAGCCGCCAGGCCATGTATTCGACGAAGCGCGTCTTGCCGCAGCCGGTGGGGCCTTTCAACAACACCGGCAGGCGTTGCGCATAGGCGGCTTCGAACAAGGCAATCTCGTCACCGATGGATTGGTAATACGGTTCTTCGCCGATATGGGTGAGCTGCGGCGCCAGCGTAGTTACGCTGGCGCTCATTCCTGGTCGCCGTACATTTCAAACTCATCACGCGCTTTTCTTTCGGCGGCTTCCTTTTCCAGGCGGCGCTGTTTTTCAAGCAAACGGCTGCGCCGGGCCTCCACCGATTCCTCGCGCATGGCGATCGACATTTCACCGAATAACACCTGGCGCAGAAAACGGAAGCCGAACAGCATCAATGAGGGATCATCGCTGAGTATTTTCAGCTTCTCTTCGTCGGGGATGTCGTACACCTCGCCGAAGCCTTTGCTGGCGACGAAAGTACGGAACTGGTCGACGTCGTAGCAGCTCATGAAAAACAGTTGCAGGCTGCGCTTGGAAGGTTTGCCGATGGTCGGGCCGGAGGATTTTTTCTTCAGGATCAGTTGACGCCAACCGCGCGCCAGCTCGTCATATTCACCCAGACCCTGCTCGCTGCGGTACTCATCGACGGTCAGACTGCGCGGCTCCTGATGACCGAGACAATGCGCTTCCTTGACCAGGGCGTAGGAGTCCCGATCCACATTCTCGTCCTGCCGCCGCATCGACAGCAAGGCCACCGGGTAGTAGCGGCAGGCGGTGGGACGATCCTCATACACGCTACAGCCTTCTTCACGCATGAACTGACAGGCGCTGCCGCCTTGCACCGGGCGTAACTTGACGCCGGCGATGCCATCCATTTCCATCTCGTAAGGCGCCGTATATTTTTGCAGAAATTCCGTCGAGCTCATATCCAGACGTTGCTTGAGCCGCAGGATGTCGTATGGCGTCAGCGAAATGTCGATGTTGCTGCAACAGACATTCCAGCAGGCGATGCCTTTACGGCACTGAAACTGAATTTTCTTGCCGCCATCGAAGGTTTCCGGCATGACCGGGCTGGTGGGGAAAGGGATGTCCTGTGGATCGGTTTGCGTCATTGCCTGCACCTAAAAAAATCGGGCGTCCAAATCGGACGCCCGCTTATTACATCACAACTTGGCGACTTAGTACCCCAGATTCAACTACGGGTATTAATACCCCAGATTCAACTGCGGGCACTAGTGCGGAGCAGCCGCCTTGAACAGCTTGGACTTGTCCACCAGGTCGACATGCTTGCGCTTGAAGCAGGTCCACTTTTTGCTCTTCCTGTCGTACACCGAGTTCACGAAGCAGTGCCAGTTTTTCTCATCCACGAAGTTCTTGTCGGTGCGGTAGTAGAAGCCCGGATAGCGGGATTCTTCACGGAACTGGATGTGCTTCATGTGGGCTTCCGCCGTGATGATGCGATGGTAGTTCTCCCAGGCGCGCAGCAACTCGTGCAGATCCTTGGCGCGCATCTTCATGGAGTCTTCCTTGAGCATCTCCAGCTTCTCTTCCGCCACCTTCAACATCTTGTCGTTGGTGTTGTAGTAGGTCGCAACGCCGGCCACGTACTCGTCCATGATTTTCTGCAAACGCATTTGCAGCATCTTGGGAGTGATGTAGTGCGGGTTGATGTCGATGGCGGTGGTGTAATCCTTGTGCTCCAGGAAGGTACGCACCGGTTTGTAAATCTCTTCGGCCAACTGCTCGGGCGAAGTATCCAGTTCCGGTTTCCAGTCCTTGTTGTCGAGCGCGTACTTGACCATCGCTTTGGATGCCAGGCGGCCTTCGGTATGCGAACCGGAGGAGAACTTGTGGCCCGAGGCGCCAACGCCGTCGCCGGCGGTGAACAGACCCTTGACCGTGGTCATCGAGCGATAGCCCCAGTTCCAGCCGCGCGGCAGGTGGGCCGGCACGCCGTCATATTCCTCATCGGCGGCAGTCGGCGCACCCAGATCCTCGGGGCCGGACACCCAGATGCCGCAGCAACCGGAATGCGAACCCAGCAAATAGGGCTCGGTCGGCATCAACTCGGACATTTTCTTCTCCGGCTCGATGTTCTCGCCCACCCAGATGCCGCACTGGCCGATGCACATATCGAGGAAGTCTTCCCAGGCCTCGGCTTCGAGGTGCTTGACCTCTTTCGGCGACAGCGTTTCAGCCAGTTTGGCCAGCGCTGTGACCGTGTCCATGTAGATCGGACCGCGACCTTCCTTCATCTCCTTCAGCATCAGGTGATTGCGCAGGCAGGAAGCGGGAACCGCAGCCTGGCCGTAGGGCGGATAGTCGTTCAGCATTTCCTTGTTCTTGGTCATGTAGTCTTCGCCGTAGGCATTGGTCGCCTTGGCTTTGAACAACAGGAACCAGGCGCCGACCGGGCCGTAGCCGTCCTTGAAGCGGGCCGGCACGAAGCGGTTTTCCATCATGGTCATCTCGGCGCCGGCTTCGGCAGCCATGGCGTAGGTCGAACCGGCGTTCCACACCGGGTACCAGGCGCGGCCCGAACCCTCACCCACCGAGCGCGGACGGAACAGGTTGACGCAACCACCCGCCGCCAGCAGTATCGCCTTGGCTTTGTAGATGTGGATGGTGTTGTCGCGTACTGAAAAGCCCACTGCGCCGGCGATACGCGACGGATCGTTCTTGTCGTTGACCAGCTTGACGATGAAAATACGCTCTTCGATACGGGAAAGTCCCAACGCCTTCTTGGCGGCTTCGGCGACGATCCACTTGTAGGATTCGCCGTTGATCATGATCTGCCATTTGCCGGAGCGCACCGGCTTGCCGCCATCCTTCAATGTCGGCAGGCCTTCGCGGATGGACTCGGCGCCATCGTGACGGACGCCCGCAGCGTCGGTCTTCCAGATCGGCAGACCCCATTCTTCGAACAGGTGCACGGAATCGTCGACGTTCCGGCCGACATCGTAAGCCAGGTCGTCGCGGGTGATACCCATCAGATCGTTGGAGACCATGCGAGCATAATCGGCGGGATCGAGATCCGTGCCGATATAGGTGTTGATCGCGGACAAACCCTGAGCCACGGCGCCGGAGCGGTCCATGGCGGCCTTGTCGACCAGCTTGATTTTGAGTTCCGTGCCGGTTTCGGCTTTGACAGCCTCGGCCCAACGCATGATTTCGTAACCAGCGCCGCAGCAGGCCATGCCGCCGCCGATCAGGAGGATATCGACTTCTTCCTGGACAATTGCGGGATTTCCAAAAGTTCCTTCTGACATAGCATTCACCCTAATTTGTTGGTTGTTCTGTAGCAGTTGTTATTTGCGGCGGATCAGCTCTGCCGGGTTGCCGGCGCGGAAGCCGCCCATCATGGACTTGGTAAACACGCCCGGCGCGGTAAGATCGGCGACCTTGGGCATGGGCTTGTTGCCATACGGATCAATGGAGCCTTCCGAAGTCGTGCGGATCGGGAACTTGAAGCGCTTCATGTTGCCGTTGCGGAACTTGATGGTCCACATGATCGAGTCGGAACCGCGCAGGGGCTGCACCGAGCCGCCCAGAGGCACGATGTCGGCGTAATGGCGGACTTCAATGGCGTTCTGCGGACATATCTTCACGCAGGAGTAGCACTCCCAGCACTGCTCGGGCTCCTGGTTCCAGGCCTTCATGGCGTGGCCGGTCTGCGAGCCGTCCTTGTCCAGCATCATCAGGTCGTGGGGGCAGATGTACATGCAAGCGGTCTTGTCCTGGCCCTTGCAGCCATCGCATTTTTCTGTACGCACAAAGGTTGGCATAGCGTATTACTCCTCTAGTCAATTAAAACAAAAAACCACCCTGTGACAGGGAAGGTCAAAAATCAGCGTGCGGAATGTCCGCTTAATTTAACTTCAACTTTCTGTGAATCCTCCAGGCCGGCGTAATACGCGCGCAGCACCTCCAGCACTTCGGGACGGCTGAATTCCGCCGGCACCTCCGAACCCTCGGAAAGCATCTTGCGCAACTTGGTGCCGGACAGCAGCAAGCGGTCGCCCTCAGGGTGCGGACAGGTGCGCGCCGAAGCCATGCCGCCGCACTTGAAGCACCAGAAAGTCCAGTCGATCTTGAGCGCCTGCGTTTCCAGTGCGTCTTTCGGGATCTGTTCGAAAATATGGTGGGCGTCGAAGGGGCCGTAGTAGCTGCCCACGCCGGCGTGGTCGCGTCCAACGATCTGGTGCGAGCAACCGTAGTTCTGGCGGAACAGCGCATGCAGCAGCGCCTCGCGCGGCCCGGCATAGCGCATGTCGAGCGGGTAGCCGGCCTGCACCACAGTCTTGCCGACGAAATATTTTTCCGTCAGCACGCCGATGGCCTCGCTGCGCACTTCGGCGGGAATATCGCCGGGCTTGAGATTGCCCAGCAGTGAATGGATCAGCACGCCGTCGCAGACCTCAATCGCCACCTTGGCGAGATATTCGTGCGAACGGTGCATGGGATTGCGCGTCTGGAAAGCGGCGACCTTGCTCCAGCCGTAGGATTCGAACAGCGCGCGGGTCTGTTTCGGCGACATGAACTGGTCGCCGTATTTTTCCGGAAAGCCGCCCTGCGACAACACCTTCAGCGGGCCGGCGAGATTGATGTCGCCCTGCTCCATCACCATTTTGACGCCGGGATGTTCCAGGTCGGTGGTCTTGAATACCATCGCGCACTCATGCGCCTTGTCGATGGCGTATTTCTCGGTGAGCTTCATGGTGGCGAGGATTTCGCCGTTTTCCGGGTCGATCAAGGCAATCTCGGAACCGGTCTTGAGGCCGTCGGCGATTGCCCGGCTGGTGGACAGAGTGATGGGGATCGGCCAGAACAAGCCATTGACCATTTTCATGCCGTCGCACACGCCTTGCCAGTCGCCGTGCGTCATGAAGCCGTCGAGCGGGGTAAAGCCGCCGATGCCGAGCATGATGATGTCGCCTTTTTCACGCGAACTGACAATGACTTTTGGCAGTGTCTGGGCGCGCAACAATTCTGCCTTGAGCGCCTGACCTTCAAGCAATAACGGCTTGAGACCGACGCCACCATGCGGACTGACCAACGCCATCTTTGTATCCCCTCATGAATGCCTATTGTTAGAAGGAGGAGATTAGCATTTCGGCGGGGAGCGACTAATCCTATTTGTTTATTGGAAAATAAACAGGGCGAATCAGGCAGCCGATTTTCCTGATTTGGATCAACGGAAAACTGTTACTGGCGCTTTTTTTCCTTGGCTTCTTCCGCCTGGCGCTGCTTGATCTCGCGCAGCCGGGCATCCACCTGCGAGTGCTCGTAGAAATCCCCGTCGCCGGACTTCTGCGCCAATTGCAGTTGGATAATCGCCTCCTGCAACTGCCCCTCCAGGACATACACCTCGGCCTGGGCGCGATGCTGCTGCAAGCGTTTGCCGAGGGCTGCATAGGTTCTGGCCTGCAATCCCTGCATGCGCGCATCGGACGGGTAGGTCTGCAAATCGTCCAGGGTGACGCGCAGCGCCGCCTGCAACTGCTTATCCGCCAGCAGCGTCTCGACCAGCGCATAGGCCAGCCCGCGCTCCTGCGGATAGCGCAGCAGCGCTGGACGCAGGATGGCGAGTGCGCCGGTCAAATCGTTCTGGCTGACCCGCAGCCTGGCGGCGAGCGATTCGACCATCGCCGAATCGACCTTGAGACGGCGCAGCTCGGCCAGTTGCCGCCCGGCGCCAGTGAAATTGCCGGCGCGCGACAGGGCGACGGCGTAACCGTAACGCACCGCTATCTCGCTGGCATACTTGTGCTCGCGCAACTGCGATTCGAATTCCGTCACGGCATCCTGCGGCGTACCCTCTTCTGCCTTGAGTTTGGCGCGCACCAGCAGGAAATCCAGCGAATCCGGCACCTGCCGGTAAGGGTACGACTGGATGCGGTTTTCCATGTCGGCGATGCGCTCGGTGGTAAGCGGATGGGTGCGCAGATAACCGGGTGCGTTGTTGTCGTAGAGCCTGCCGAATTTCTGCAGGCGTTCAAAAAAGCTCGCCATGCCGCGCACGTCGAAGCCGGCGCGTTCCAGCAACTGGAGCCCCAGACGATCCGCCTCGCGTTCAAAGTCGCGCGAGTAGCTGAGCTGGCTCTGGATACTGGCGGCCTGGCCGGCCAGCAAAGCGCCCTGGGCAATGTCGCCACGGCTGCGCGAAGCCAGAATCGCCACCGCCAGGGACAGCAGCATCGGTAACTGCGCCTGGCTTTGCGCGCCCAGTTGGCGGGCGAGGTGGTGCTGGGTGACGTGGGAAATTTCGTGCGCCAGCACCGAAGCCAGCTCCGATTCCGACTGCGCCGCCAGGATCAGGCCGGTATGCACGCCGATATAGCCGCCGGGCATGGCGAAGGCATTCAGGGTAGGATCGCGCAGCGCGAAAAACTCGAAGTCATGGCCCGCATCGCTGCTCTGCGCCACCAGGCGCGCACCCAGGCGATTAAGGTAGCCGCTGATTTCCGGATCATTGACATAAGCCGGCTCATGCAGACGGATGTCGCGCATGGCGGCCTCGCCGACGCGCTTTTCCGTGGCCGGCGAGAAATCGGCCTGGGCAACCTCGCCCAGATCGGGCAAGCCATCGGCCAGCACCGTCGGCGCCAGAAACACAAAACACAACAACAATGCTCTAATTCGCATGTCAGCTATGATAACCGTTACCTGCCATCGTTCCTTTGTCCGTCCAGGAAACCCGATATGAATGCGTCATTGACACACTTTGATTCCGCCGGCCAGGCGCACATGGTGGACGTCGGCGAAAAGCCCGAAACCCGGCGTATCGCCCGCGCCAGCGGCAGCATCAAGCTGCAAGCGGCGACCCTGGCGCTGATCCAGGCCGGCGATGTCAAGAAAGGCGACGTGCTGGGGATCGCGCGGATCGCCGCGATCCAGGCCGCCAAACGGACTTCTGAACTGATTCCCTTGTGCCACCCGCTGGCGCTGACGCGCGTCGGGGTTGAGTTTACCGTCGACGCAGCATCTCTTCGCATCACCTGCGCAGTAACCGCCGAAACTCTTGGCCGCACCGGTGTCGAAATGGAAGCGTTGACGGCAGTCAGCGTCGCCTTGCTGACCATCTACGATATGTGCAAAGCCGCCGACCGCAGTATGCGTATCGAGGACATTCGCCTGCTCGAAAAAAGCGGGGGCAAGTCGGGGCGCTGGATTGCGGGCGATTGACGCATTTGGCATATAAGCATTTACTGAAATCAGCGAGACTTATTCCACCATCGGAATTTTAAGTTGCAAGGTAAAACCAAAATGCCACAATGCCAAGCCGGATCTGTATCCAAATATTATTGACAAGCCGAATTTCTTACAACATAGTTGATCCGGTGTCTGTATGTCTGTAATAGATCGCTGTCTGGCTCGATTTGCATAAGTAAAAACATGCAAACAAGCTGAAATAAATAACCAACCCAGTTCGGAGGAGTCATTAATGGATATGTTGCGCAGAACAATATTGAAGGGCGCCAGCGTCAGCGGTGTGCTCAGCGTCGCGCTTGCCGCCGGCGTACTGAAGCCCGGCCAGGTGCTGGCGGCGGACTGGAACAAGTCCGCATTCGATTCCAAGGACCTGGACGGGGCCATGAAGGGACTCGGCGCCACCGCCGCCACCGAGAGCAAGGACATCGTCCTGAAAGCTCCGGATATCGCCGAAAACGGCGCGGTTGTGCCGGTTGACGTAGCCAGCAATATTCCCAACACCAGCGAGCTGTCGATTCTGGTGGTCAAGAATCCCTTCCCTCTCTCGACGACCTTTCACTTTTCCAATGGGGCAATTCCGGAAGCTGCGGTACGCCTCAAGCTGGCGCAGACTTCCGTCGTCAAGGTGGTTGCCAAGGCGGACGGGAAGTTCTATACGGCCCAGAAAGAAGTCAAAGTCACTGTGGGCGGCTGCGGCGGCTGAGCGCTGCCGGACGCACGTTTAATATTCGAATTCGATACACCAGACTAAGGACATAGAACATGGCAGACCCAATGAAAATTCGCGCCCAGATGAAGGGTGACGCTGCGGAGATCCGCGTGCTGATGAGTCATCCGATGGAAACCGGGCAGCGCAAGGATGGCGCCGGAAAAGTCATCCCGGCCCACTTCATCCAGTCGGTTACCGTCACGGTCAACGGCAAGACGGTCGTCGACGGGCAGATCGGTACTTCGGTATCGCGCAATCCGGTGTTTGGTTTCAGGGTCAAGGGCGCCAAAGCCGGCGACAAGGTGGTGGTCAGTTGGGTGGACAACACCGGCGACAAGCGCAGCGATGAGACCGCCATCAACTGATTGCTCCGCGTTAAACTAAACGCGGGCAAGCAGTGAAATACAAAGGCTGGGGCGCAGGCAAACCCCGCCGTGCTTACCCGCCTGATCGGGGAACCGCATTAATCCTAGGAGGATACATGAAATACACCATCACGCTCGGCGCTCTGGCCGCACTGTCCCTGGCGGGAATTGCTCCATCGGCTGCGGCCCAGGGAAAACCCGCCGCAGAAAAGCATCACATGAAACCGATGCACGCCATGCCGGCGATGAAAGCCGCGCCGGACCCCACGACAGCCGATTTTGAAAAATTCCGCGAAGTGCTGGAAGACGACAACCCTGCCGAATTATTCGAGCAAAAAGGCAAGGAGTTGTGGACCATGAAGCGCGGGCCGAAGAACGCCTCGCTGGAGCAGTGCGATCTGGGCCTCGGCCCCGGCGTTGTCAAGGGCGCCTATGTGAAGATGCCGCGCTACTTTGCCGATGTCGACCAGGTGATGGATGCCGAGCGGCGCATCGTGTATTGCATGGAAACACTGCAAGGCTTCAAGGCTGCCGACCTGGCGAAAAAACCCTTCAGCAGCGATTCCAGCACGCCTGATCCGGTATCGCTGACCACCTATGTGGCGGGTCAGTCACGCGGCATGAAGTTGGCCATTCCGCAAAAGAATCCCAAGGAGCGTGAAGCCTTCGAAGTGGGCCGGGAGATTTTCCACTACCGTGCCGGGCCTTATGATTTCTCCTGCGCCACCTGCCACGGCGAAGATGGCAAGCGCATCCGCACCCAGGTACTGCCCAACCTCTCGTCAAAAAGCGGCGCAATGGCCGCGACCCAGGGCTGGCCTGGATATCGCATGACCGGGGGCCTCATGCACACCATCCAGTGGCGCATGAATGACTGCTTCCGTCAGCAGCGCTTCCCTGAGCCCGGCTACGTCTCCCAGACGATCACCGACCTGCTCACCTACATGGCGGTAAATGCCAACGGCCAGGTGTACAAAGGCCCCGGAATCAAACGTTGAACCAGGAGAACACAGAGATGAACATCCGAAATATTTCATTGTTGTCCAGTGCCGCCATGATCGCCCTGCTGGCGGCTTTTCCCAGCCAGGCACAAGACTATCGCGCCCAGGCCGTCGCCATGATGAAGCGCGACTTTCACGCCAAGGGCATGGCCGGCATGGACCGGCTGAACGAAGACGGCTTGCAGGCGATCTGCAATCGCACCAACAACAAACCTCCCAAGGGTATCGCCGAACAGATGGAGAAGGACGAAGCGGCAAGCCTCAAGCTCCCGGCGGACGGCAAGCTGATGGGCGACTGGAAATCGGGCGAGAAAATCGCCCAGGCTGGAAACGGCATGACCTGGAGCGACAAGCCGGGTGCGCCTGCCGGCGGTAGTTGCTACAACTGCCACCAGATCGGTCCTAAAGAAACTTCTTTCGGCACCATCGGCCCGAGTCTCTTTCATTTCGGCAAAACCCGAGGCTTCAGTCCTGAGAATCAGAAGTACGCTTACACCAAGATTTATGACTCCAAGATCACCAATCTGTGTTCAAGCATGCCGCGCTTTGGTCATACCGGTACTTTAACGGAGCAACAGATCAAAGATCTGGTTGCCTTGCTGATGGACCCCAGTTCTCCCGTCAACCAATAATTGCGCCATGCAATCGAGGAAAGGCTAGTCGCTGACTAGCCTTTTCTTTTCGGAGCCACACTCATATGTCCATGCATCGCCGTGAATTCCTGCAAGTTCTCGCCGCCGCCGCCGCTGCGGGTTTTGCACTCGATTCCAAAGACCTGCTGGCCGCGCAGGACGCCGGGAAATACTACGACCTGCCGCGCTTCGGCAATGTTTCGCTGCTGCATTACACCGACTGCCACGCACAACTGCTGCCGATCTATTTTCGTGAACCCAGCGTCAATCTCGGTGTCGGCGTCGCCGCAGGCAAAGCCCCGCATCTGGTCGGCAAATACTTGCTGAAAGCATTCGGCATCAAGCCTGGCACGCCCGAGGCATACGCCTTCACCTATCTTGATTTTACCCAGGCGGCAAAAACCTACGGGAAAATCGGCGGCTTCGCCCATCTCGCCACCCTGGTCAAACGCCTGCGCGCTTCCCGACCGGGGTCGCTGCTGCTGGATGGCGGCGACACCTGGCAGGGTTCTGCCACCGCACTGTGGAGCAAGGGCCAGGACATGGTCGACGCCGCCAAGCTGCTGGGTGTAGACATCATGACCGGGCATTGGGATTTCACCTTCGGACAACAGCGCATCCAGGAAATCGTCACCAAGGATTTCGCCGGCAAGATCGAGTTCCTCGCCCAGAACGTCAAGACCGCCGACTTTGGCGATCCGGTGTTCAAGGCCTACACCATGCGCGAAATGAATGGCGTACCGGTGGCGATCATCGGCCAGGCTTTTCCTTACACGCCCATCGCCAACCCGCGCTACATGATGCCGGACTGGACCTTCGGCATTCAGGAAGATGGGATGCAGAAAGTCGTCAACGAAGCGCGCGCCAAGGGTGCGCAGGTGGTGGTGGTGCTGTCGCATAACGGCATGGACGTCGACCTGAAAATGGCCACGCGCGTCACCGGCATCGACGCGATACTCGGTGGTCATACGCACGACGGCGTACCCGCGCCGACCTTCGTTAAAAACGCCGGCGGCCAGACCCTGGTGTGCAACTCCGGCTCCAACGGAAAATTTCTCTCGGTGCTCGACTTCGACGTGCGCGGCGGAAAAATCCAGGGCTTCCGCTACAAACTGCTGCCGGTGTTCGCCAACCTGCTGCCGGCTGATGCCGCAATGGCTGCCCACATCGAGCAGGTGCGCGCGCCTTACAAGGACAAGCTGGATGAGAAACTCGCCGTCTCCGAAGGGCTGCTCTACCGCCGCGGCAATTTCAACGGTTCCTGGGATCAACTGATTCTCGACGCCATGCTGGAAGTCAAAGGCGCCGAGATCGGCTTTTCTCCCGGCTTCCGCTGGGGTACCACGATCCTGCCGGGGCAGACCATCACCATGGAACACCTGATGGATCAGACCGCCATCACCTATCCCTGGTCGACGCTGACCGAGATGAGCGCCGAGACCATCAAGAATATTCTCGAAGATGTCGGCGACAACCTGTTCAATCCCGACCCCTACTACCAGCAGGGCGGCGACATGGTGCGGATCGGCGGGATGACGTACACCTGCGATCCGAACGCCAGGATCGGCAAGCGCATCAACGATATGCGGCTTAACGGCAAACCGCTGGCAGCCGGCAAGACGTACAAAGTCGCCGGCTGGGCGCCGGTGACGGAAGGCGCCAGCGGCGAGCCGATATGGGATGTAGTGGCGGGCTATCTGCGTGACAAGAAAGTCATCACCCCGCGCAAACTCAACCTGCCCAAGTTGGTGGGCGTGAATAACAACCCCGGCATCGCCCTGTAACATTTACTCACAGTCAGGTGCGGGGTCGTGCGCTAGAATCGCCGCATGCGACGCCGCCCACTGCTGTACCTCTTTGCCGCCGCCCTGCTCGCCGTTGCCGGCTATGGCGGCTACCGCTATCTCGGCAGTGGCGCAGATCAGCCCCGCTACAAACTCGCCAGGATCGAAAACGGCGCACTGACGGCGCAGGTCTCAGCCACCGGCACGCTCAACCCGGTGGTGTCGGTGCAAGTCGGTTCCCAGGTCTCCGGGCAGATCAAGGAAATCCTGGTCGACTTCAACAGCCCGGTAAAAGCCGGACAACTCATCGCCCGCATTGATCCGGAAACCTTTCAATTGCGGGTGCGCCAGGCAGAAGCCGATCTCGAAGCCACCCGCGCCGCCCTGGCGGTGCAGCGCGCCGAAGTCGCGCGGGCCGCCGCCAGCCTGGCGGATGCAGCGCGCGATTACGAACGAAAAAAATTACTGCTGGAAAAGAATTTCATTGCCGCCGCCGACCGTGATAAGGCGCAAACCGCATACGACGTCGCCCGGGCAGCATCCCAGGTGGCGGAAGCCCAGGTGCACAACAGCGAGGCCGTGGTGCGGCAGCGCGAGTCCCAGTTGGCGCAGGCCAGGGTAGATCTCGAGCGCACCGCGATCCGCTCGCCCGTCGATGGCATCGTCGTCAAACGCAGTGTCGATACCGGGCAGACGGTGGCCGCCAGCTTGCAGGCGCCGGAATTGTTCATCATCGCCAAAAGCCTCAACGACATGCAGGTGGAAACGTCCATCGACGAAGCCGATGTCGGTCGCATCCATCTCGGCCAGAAAGCCGGCTTCACCGTGGATGCCTTTCCCGGACGCGCCTTCGAAGGCGCGGTGGTGCAAGTGCGCAAGGCCGCCCAGGTGGTTTCCAATGTGGTCACCTACACCGTTATCATCTCCGCCGCCAACCCTGATCTGGCGCTGCTGCCGGGCATGACCGCCAACGTGCGTATCGTCGTCGCCCGCAAAGACAATGTCCTCAAAGCGCCGAATGCAGCGCTGCGTTTCCGCCCGCCGGGCAGCGCCGAAGAAAAACCCGTCGAATATAAATCTACCCGCAGCGCAGGCGCAGCCGCCAATGGGCGACTGTGGGTGCTCGACGAAAACGGCAAACCGAAAGCGCTGCCCGTCCGGTTGGGTATCAACGACGGCAAGATGACGGAAATCGTTGACGGCGAGTTGAAAGAAGGCAACATGGTGATCAGCGGATTATCTGCACCCGCCAAAACCGGCACTCTACCCAGCGCTCCGCGTTTCCCCTGAGTCACGCTATCCGCTGCGTCCGCACACCATGCCGGCTCCACTGATTCGCACCGACGCACTGGTCAAGCAATATCACCTGGGCGCCAATGTGGTCGCCGCGCTGCGCGGCGTGTCGATCACCATCGAAGCCGGTGAATTTGTAGCGGTGATGGGGCCATCCGGCTCAGGCAAATCGACCTTCATGAATCTGCTCGGCTGTCTCGATCACCCCAGCTCGGGCGAGTACCATCTCGGCGAACAGGAAGTTTCCCGGCTTTCCGGCGACCAGCTCGCCGTCGTGCGCAACCAGAAAATCGGTTTCGTTTTTCAGCACTTCAACCTGCTGCCACGCACCTCGGCGCTCGACAATGTCGCCCTGCCGCTGCTCTATAACGGAACCCTCACCGCCGAACGGCACAGTCGCGCGGCAAAACGCCTGGCGCAGGTAGGCCTGGCCGACCGCATGGATCACCATCCGGCGCAACTCTCGGGCGGCCAGCAACAGCGCGTCGCCATCGCGCGCGCGCTGGTGAATGACCCGATGCTGGTGCTGGCCGACGAACCCACCGGCGCGCTGGATTCCCGCACCAGCGTGGAAATCATGGCGCTCCTGCAAACTCTCAACCGCGCTGGCATCACCATCGTGGTGGTGACGCACGAACACGATGTCGCCAGTTTCGCCGGACGCATCATCCTGTTTCGTGACGGCGTGCTGCTCGACGATCGCGTCAACACTGCCAAGGATGCAGGCGCAGAACTTGCCAGGCTGCCCGCCGTCAGCCCCGCATGAATTTCCTCGCCACCCTGCGTGTCGCCCTTAACGCCCTGCGCGTCAACAAATTACGCTCGGCGTTGACCATGCTGGGCATCATCATCGGCGTTGCCGCCGTGATCGTCATGATCGCCGTCGGCCAGGGCGCGCAAGCGCGCGTCGCGGAACAGATCCGCAGCCTCGGTTCCAACATCATCATAGTGCTGTCCGGTTCCGTGCTGTCGGGCGGCGCACGCGGCGGCAGCGGCACGCAGCAAACCCTCAGCGAAGACGACGCCTATGCTCTCGCCAGGGAGGTGGATGAAATCCAGGGGGCCGCACCCAGCCTGCGTGGCACAGGACAGGTGGTGGCCGGCAATGCCAACTGGTCGACCTCGTTTTACGGCACCACTCCCGATTACCTGGAGGTGCGTGAATGGCCCATCGCCGAAGGACGCGGCTTCGAGAGCACGGACATGAACAGCGCCGCCAAAGTCGTGTTGATCGGCCAGACCGTGGCGAAAAACTTGTTCGGCGACAGCAGCCCGCTGGACCAGGTGGTGCGTATCCGCAAAGTGCCGCTGACCATCATCGGCGTGCTCGACCGCAAAGGCCAGAACATGATGGGCCAGGATCAGGACGACGTGGTGCTGATGCCCATCAGTACCGCCAGGAAGCGGGTGCTGGGCGCCAGTCTGGCGAAGTCGCGCAACGTCGGTTCGGTCATGGTCAAGGTGCGCCAAGGCGCCGACATGAGTGAAGCCGAACAACACATGAAGGAATTGCTGCGCCAGCGCCACCACCTGCAAGCCGGCCAGGACGATGATTTCTACGTGCGCAACCTGTCCGAAATCCTGGAAGCCCAGGAAGCTTCGTCGAAAGTGCTGGCGCTGCTGCTGGCTGCCGTGGCCTCGGTGTCGCTGCTGGTCGGCGGCATCGGCATCATGAACATCATGCTGGTATCGGTGACCGAGCGCACCCGCGAGATCGGGCTGCGCATGGCCGTCGGCGCGCGCAGCAAGGACATCCTGACGCAGTTCCTGGTCGAGGCGGTGACCTTGTCGCTGATCGGCGGGCTGCTCGGCATCCTGCTCGGCGTCGGAGGTTCCCTGCTGGTTGGACATCTGGCGGGCTGGCGCACTGAACTGTCCATCATCGCCATCGTCCTGGCGGTCGGCTTCGCCGCCATCGTCGGCATCTTCTTCGGCTACTACCCAGCCAGGAAAGCTTCGCTGCTACTCCCTATTGAGGCTTTGCGCTACGAGTAACTCCCAAAAAGCTTGTTAGCCACAGAGGTCACAGAGAACACAGAGATGATGCGGGTTCCACAGACTTTCCGGGTTTATCTGATAGGTGAGGCAATCATTAATGACAGCCGCTTGTTTTTCTCTGTGACCTCTGTGACCTCTGTGGCTTGCATTATGATTTAAAAATTGGAGTAACCACGCTGTAACAATCCGCCAGAGCTTATCGGCGATAATTCCGCCGGGCCGATGCCCGGAGAAATTCATGCCCAACGAGATCGAACTCAAGCTCGCCCTGCCTGCCGCCATGCAAGGCCTGCTGCTGCGTCAGCCGGTCTTGCGCAAGGCGGTTGCGCGGCAGTCGCATCAACTCATCAATCTGTATTACGACACGCCGTCGCTCGCCCTGCATGCTCGCGGTATCGCCCTGCGCCTGCGCAAGCAGGGGCGCAGTTGGTTGCAAACGGTGAAGTGCGCCGGCAGTTCCGCAGCGGGACTCACCACCCGACCGGAATGGGAGACGCCCTACGCCGGTCATTTCGATTTTTCCTCTGTCGATGCGGAAGAGGTACGCCACTGGCTGGAGCGGCCCAAACTGCGCGACCAGATCGCGCCGCTGTTCGAAACCAGCTTCCGCCGCAACATCTGGCGCTTCGAACCCAGACCCGGCTGCGCCTTGCTGCTGATGCTGGATCGCGGCTGGATCGCCGCCGCCGGGCGGCGCATAGCCATTTCCGAAGTGGAGATTGAACTCGCCGCCGGCGATGTCGATGAATTGTTCAAGCTGGCGCAAACCCTGGGCGAACGCCTGCCGCTGACGCCGTCCAATCTCAGCAAGGCCGAGCGCGGCTACCGTCTGTTCCAGGGCGCCCCGGTCAAGCCGTCGAGGGCGCGCACCATCCCTTTGGCCGCGCAGGACACGCCGCTGCATGCCTTCCGTCTGATCGCCTTGTCCAGCCTGGAACATCTGCAAGCCAATCTCGATGGCGCATTGAGCAGCGATGATCCCGAATTCATCCACCAGATGCGGGTGGCGACGCGCCGCCTGCGCGCCGCCCTGCGCCTGTTTTCGCCACGCCTGCCGTCGGCGCTGGCGGAGCAACTGCTGCCGCCGCTGCGCATCCTGATGACCCGGCTCGGCCACGCCCGCGATCTGGACGTGCTGCTGTCCGAAATTGCCGCCCCGGTAATGCATGCCCTGCCCGGCGAGCCGCGCCTGGCGGCGCTGACAGGCGCGGTCACCGACCGGCAGTACAACGCCCGCGCCGCCGCCGCGCACCATCTGCAATCGCCTGCCTATGGCCGCTTGCTGCTGCTGGCAACGGCCTTGCTGCATCGTTCGCCATTCGATGCCACAGATAGCCGGGGCGACGCCAGCGATACGCTGGCAACCTTCGCCAACGCACGGCTCAAGCGCCTGCGCAAGCATGTACAGGGGCTTGCCGCAGCCGCCTCCATCGAAGACCCGGTGTCGCTGCATCGCTTGCGTATCGGCATCAAACGCTTGCGTTATGCGCTGGAATTTTTTGCGCCGCTGGCCGCCGCCAAGCCGCTCGCGCGCCTGCTGAAACAACTGGGCGTATTGCAGGACGAGCTGGGCCAACTCAACGACCTGGCGAATGCCGGCCTGCTGCTGATGCATTGCGCCGGCGACGACCCGCGCCTGCGCGAAGCCGTGTCGCTGGTCGGCGGCTGGCACGCCTCGCGCCACGGGGTATTGCTGGGGCGGCTGCCGGACCAGATGAAAAAACTTGCCCGGCTCCAGCTGCCGCAGCTATCTTGATAACCAACTAGAATATTTTTTTGCCGGTTGAAACTTCAGAGGCGTCGATAGTTCAGTGAAATTCTCTCTATTTCTTGCCGCTTATTCAGCAGTGCTTCTGGTCACAAAGTGGCTCATCTCAGTACCTGAGGAATGGGCTGAGTTCTTGCAGGACCCCCTGTTAAACCTGCCCACACGATTAGTGCTCGTTTTACTAGGTGCTGCTGCGGCATGCCTGATCGACGGTTATCTACAGGCAACAAAAGCGACGCTTTTTTCGAGACGCGCTGATTGGCCAGCATTACTGCTGGCATCCGCCGTAATCGTGTTCCTCCCATTTCATTCGGCATCAGGGTTGTTGTTTGCCTATTTACTGTTTTCCGGGCGCGCCATATTCACTGTCTTGCTGCAGTCTCCCGACAAGAGGCGCGCCTTGCTGGGATCGGTAGAAGGGATTCGGGGCATATTTTTTATTTCCGGGATGGCAGCACTGATCTACCAGATTACCTGGCAACGCATGCTTATTGGTCTGCTGGGCGCCGACGGACAATCCGTGACTGTAATCGTTGCCGTTTTTCTTGGCGGCCTTGGTTGCGGAGCCTTGCTTGGTGAAAAACTGGCGCAGCGTCTTTCAGAAAATAAAGCCATCTTCGTATTTTTCCTGATTGAGATGGCAATAGGCTTATTCGGATTTTTCTCGGCGCCCTGGCTGGAATGGGTTGGTCTACAGGTAAGTGGCTCACTTGCACCCGGTGTCGTCATTCTGGCGGCGGCAGGCGCCCTGCTCGCGCCTACAATATTGATGGGCATGACTTTGCCGATCCTGGTAGAGGCGCTGAGAAATAAAGTCCCTGAGATTCACCAAAATGTCGGGCGGTTATATGCGCTGAATGCGCTCGGCTCCGCAACAGCAGCACTGTTTTCGGCAACGGCCCTGTTTCCATTTACAGGTCTGATTGGCGCTACCCGGCTGGCAGCCATAATCAACGGACTGACTGCCTTGCTGGTGTTACTGGCATCCGCTGCATGGCCCAAGGGTGCAATCCCACGGGCACGGCCCATGACAATAGATATGTCAAACACGCCTCTTTCCTGGCCAGCGGCTGCTGTGCTGGTGATAGCAACTGGCTTTGTCAGCATCAGCCAGGAAATTCTGTTGCTCCGCATGATGTCTTGGGCCACTGCGTCCCGGCCATGGGTTTTTGGCCTGGGCGTGGGCGCATTTCTGCTTGGAATGGGACTTGGCAGTGAACGCATCGCCAAACTAGATAAATCGGCGCTATTGGCAGAAGCCAGCAAAATATGGGCTTTTACCGCGTTGGCAACGATGTTCTTGCCGGCCCTGGCAGCACTGGTTGGCGGCGTTACAGTAACCTCGGCTGGTGCGCTACTGCTGGCGTTAGCTTTAGCGGTTCTCGGTTTTTTTGGGGGAAGCTCCCTGCCCCTGGTTGCAGGCGCCATACGTCCCAATCAAAATGGCAGAGTACATTTTGGTTTAGTTTACGCAGCCAATATTATGGGGGCAGTGGCCGGGTCCGCCATCACCGGCTATGTGCTTTTGGATCATTTCACAACATCCCAATGCCTGGCAATGGCTACGTTGGGAGCGTTGCTGCTTGCTCTGATATTTGCAGTGGCGGCAGGCAAATCGTTGGTACGCACCGCTGCCACATTACCAGTTTTAATGACCATCATCGCCCTGCCCGCATCAGAAATAATATATGGACACTGGAAGGAGTGGCTGTATAACGGCAGCGTTACCGAGCAGTCATTTGTTTCTACTGTTGAAACACGAGCCGGGATCATTGCGGTCAAGTCAGACCCAACTGCTGATATCGTCATAGGTGGCGGCGCCTACGATGGACGCTTTAATATTGATCCGCTGCTGGATACCAACTTGATCCATCGCGCATATATTGCGATTGCCATGAGCCCTGCGCCCCTGCGAGTCCTTGAAATAGGCCTTTCATCAGGATCCTGGGCAAAGGCGATCCTTTCGTTTAAAAACGTTCGAGAACTCGTTACTGTGGAGATAAACGCCGGCTACACATCCATGATTAGTCGGGAACCACTGGTTTCTGAAATCCTTCATGCTTCACGCGCACAGCACGTCACTGCCGATGGCCGCAAGTGGCTGCGTGCCGACAAGACTCGTTTTGACGCCATAATTATCAACAATTCCTTTCACTGGCGCGAGGGGGCCACCATGTTGCATTCACTCGAGTTCATGCAATTGGCGCGCGCCCATTTAAACGCCAACGGCATACTGTTCATTAACACCACAGGAGCAACGTCAATCGAAGCCACCGCGCTACAGCAGTTCCCGGAAGTTTACCGGATCAGCAACGGCATCGTTGCAGTTAACGGCCATTTGCGAGATGTTGATGTCCATACTCTTGCAAGCAGGTTAATGAATTCAACTGAATTTAAGGAACGCATTCACACTGCACTGGATGCGGAGGGATGGGTCACAGGTCATTTCCCGCAACGTCTCGACCCCAATCATTATTCCGGCTGCGTGCCTCTGAGTGATAACGCGATGGCACTAGAGTGGGACAAGGCAAAATGTCGACCACATTCCTGAAGTTTTTTTGGCGGACGCCAATCGCCTTATTTATTGCGTTTACCTGGCCATCCTGGGCATTGCTCTCTGGATTTTACGAGATCAACCGGCTTGCAGAGCAAGCATTACTCACGGTCATACTCGGCAGCGCCATTCTTGCCACCCCGCTTACTCAGCGGACACTGTGGCTGATTTCGCTAACAATTTACCCAGTAGCTGCCGTGTGGGCAGTTTTTTCCCATGAGTTCGGCGGGCCACCTCATGTGGGTACAGTGATTGCACTGACTCATAGCAATTTCCAGGAAATTACTGAATGGCTGCGCTCGCACTGGCTTGCATCGGGAGTTGTCCTGATAATTTTTGGGGTATCGTTATTGGCAGCATGTCATGCGCCGCGCCAACCTGTTTTCGGCCAACGGCGACGGCGAGGAATTTTTGCCGGGCTGCTATTGCTCACGTTCTCCGCCATCATCCAGCATGACTACTGGTATGGTAAGCGTACTTCATGGGCATTGGTTACGTCTGCCGACATCGAGGCAATCTGGCCAGTTGGACTGTTTTGGAAGGTTGCCGATTTTATTATGGGTCGGTTGCCCGACTCCGTGCTAGCGCCTTCAGAGTTTGTCAATAATAAGCGTGCGCCTCCTCTCGCCGTGCAACGGCAACTGGATGGTCCAATGGCTGTCATTTTAGTCATCGGCGAAAGTGAACGGGCTGACACTTTCAATCCTCTACTGCGCCCTGATTTAACAAAAGCGCTAACGAAGCAACTCGTATCTGGAAGAATGGTTTGGCTCAGCGATGTCTGTGCTGGCGCCACACTCACGGTTTACTCCGTATCGCCGCTGGTTACCGGCGTCAAGCCCGAGGATGAGCCCGGCAATGCAAATACGCGACCTTCCGGGCTAGCTTATTTTAAGCAGGCAGGCTTTACAACGGCATGGATATCGAATCAGGACAGTGGAATATTCGGGGAGAATGGATGGGATGTAGCAGAGTTCCCCCTCAGGTCTTCCACATTAAAACCCGACGAAGTTATGCTGCCTGCAATTCAACGTTTTTTGCGGGGTTCGACGCTAAGTGCCGCAGTTGTTCATATGCTAGGCAGCCATTTCGATTATGAAAATCGCTATCCGGAGAATGCCGCTGTAATTTCTACAGATGGTTTATCCGGGTTGGCGTTGGAGCGGGCTCAGTACGCGAATAGCGTGGCGTATTCAGGGCAAGTGCTGGCCCGCATAGTTGCCATGCTCGAAGATGAGCGACGCCCTGCCGTGATGATATTTACTTCAGATCACGGAGAAAACCTGAAAGATGACAGCCGTGGCTTGTGGAGACACGCGGGATCAGTCACGGTGTCGTCTGTGGAAATCAAAGTCCCGGCTTTTGTTGCCTGGAATCAGGCCTATGCTGATGTCAATTCTCAAGCTCTGGCGGTACTCAAAACTAATGCCGGCCAGCCACTGAGACATGCGAATCTGTTTCCTTTATGGCTACGTCTTGGCGGCCTTGAAACGCCGGCGGTTTCACCCGCAGATAGCCCGGACTCGACTGCATTTATCCCACCTGCAACCCGTCCTTTCAGAAATACGGCAAATTTCGCAATCGAGTTATGTGACAATCTGAGATAAATATTCCTGCAATCAGTGAAAACTATTATGTCCGTTCCAACCCGGGATCAGACCATGGAATTGATACTCTGGCGTCATGCCGAAGCAGTCGAGGCGACCACCGGCCAGCCTGATCTGAAACGCCGCCTGAGTTCGCGCGGCGAGAAACAGGCCCGGCACATCGCCGACTGGCTGCGCCGGCAACTGCCAAAACATCTGCGCATCCTCGTCAGCCCCGCCCTGCGCTGCCAGCAGACGGCGCAAGCGCTGAACCTGCCTTTCGACATCGAACCCGGCATCGGCACTGCCGCCGATGTCGCCGACCTGCTGGCCCTCGCCGACTGGCCAGACGGCGACGGACAACGCGGCAGCGCCGTCCTGCTGGTGGGCCACCAACCCACTCTGGGCCGCCTGGCCGCGCTGCTGCTGTCCGGCCAGGAAGCCGACTGGACCATCAAGAAAGGCGCGCTGTGGTGGTTCTCCAACCGCGCACGGGCGGGGGAAACTCAAACGCTGTTGAGGGCAGTGGTTGGGCCGGAGATGATCTAGAACCCTGCTTCCCGTTGGTGACGTACGGCAAGGATGGTTACCTGTCGGCTATCAAACCGGTAAAGCACAACATAACCACTATCGCCGAAATCAATCGGCCAAATATGGTACTCAGGTTCGGTGTCCGACAAGGCGCGCCCAACACCGGGCTGGGTTGCCAGAATGCGTACCTGGCCACGTATCGCCCCGACTGCGCGTCGTGCGGCATCGGGACTTTTCAATGCCAGGAATTGATACAGACGCTCTACGTCGGTCAGCGCTGAGCCGGTCCAGATCAGCCGTGGCATGCCGGCGGATCAATACTGTTACCAGCCTCCAACTGCGCGAGCCATGCGTCAGCCTCTGCGCCAGTGACATGCTGACCGGTTGCCTGATAGTGCTCCCAGGCATCCTTTCCAGCCTGAAAAAATGTCAGGCGCTTCTCCTCGCGGTCAACATATTGTTCGATTGCCTCGCGCATCAGCCAATGCGCCGGACGCTGGCGCTGACCCGCCAAGGCATCCATCCGCGCTTTGATGGATTCGTCTAATCGAACGCTCACGGGTGTAGTCATCATGCACCTCAATGGAGTATCACAGATGACTACAGCGTATTACTTATAGATCAGGAATACAAGCGCAATGAAGACAAACCTGACCAGCGGCGCCGTTCTGCTGGTGGGCCGCCTCGCCGCGCTGCTGCTGTCCGGCCAGGAAGCAAGAAAGGCGCGCTGTGGTGGTTCTCCAACCGCGCCCGGGCGGGGGAAACCCAAACGCTGCTGAGGGCGGTGGTTGGGCCGGAGATGCTGTAGCGTAAAAAAAGCCCCTCATTTTGAGGGGCTTTAATTTGCAAGCATGCTAAATAATTAGCAGAGTGGGCCTGCGGTACGAGTCTTACAGCTACCGCTGACAGTCCAGGTAATCTTGCCATCTGTAGAAGACATAGCGGGTGTCAAGATATAGGTTTCTCCATTTAACCCGTTGGTAGTGACGGCAGTTGCGGTAATTACGCCGGCGCCGTTGACGCTGATCGAACCCAACATGCCAGAGGCCGCAGGCAGCGCTGGCACATCGTTGGAGCCCGCTGTGACGCCAGAGACGGTGCCATTGCTCCCGCAGTTGCCAGCTGCGGCGCACACTTCAATGCCGGTCTTCAGCCCTCCCGCAGCACTCACAACGTCGGTGAATTTCGCTTTCAGAGTGTAGTTCTGGTACGAAGGAATGGCGACTGCAGCCAGAATACCGATGATGGCGACCACAATCATCAGTTCGATCAGGGTAAAGCCCTTTTGCAGGTTTTTCATGGAAAACTCCTTTTAAATTGGACAATGTGTGCGATCACACATTGTCCATACAGCAATCGACATGCCAGTACCCAAAAGTTTATTAACGTATTGAAAGTTAATATACAAAATAAAATTAACCATTATTAATCAAGCAGGGAATATTTTTACGGTGTCATAATGTGACGAATTTTGTCAGGGTCTGGGTATGGTGATCGTAATGGGTCCGCTAGTCCCAAGCATCTTCTCCTTGGCGTAACAAGCGAACATTGATCTCTCCGCACAGGCCCGCCCGAAGTCAGCAATGGCGGCTTGCCGGTCGCCGAGCTGGATGGACAGTGCTGCTCTTGCCAGGTACGCATCCACCCAGCCTGGTTTCAAGCGCAGGGCATGGTCGAAGCTAACTTTGGCCTGCGCAGGATGGCCGAGTTGCGACAGGGCTTGGCCCTGCCCAAGCAGGGCAAGCACATTGGTGGAATTCCATTGCAGCGCCCGCTCGAAATCCTGCAAGGCCAGATCGAAATTCCTGCCCACCAGATAAGTCCCACCACGATTGACATATTGACGTTCACGAAACCCCGTGTCGCCGCGCTTGTCGGCCAGCTTGATGGCTTCGTCCCACAACAGAAAGCCGGAGGAGAAACTGTACAATCTTCCTGCCGCGAGGTAAAAGCAAATACCCGCGCACCCCCAGCCGAGCAGCAGCGCCGCCTGGCGGCCCCGCCCGGCGAGACGCTGAAAAATCAGCGGCAATCCCGCCAGCATGGGCGGCAGCCAGAGATAGCTTCGGTACAGTACGAAGCTCTCCTGAATTCTCACTGTCGCCAGTTCGGTCATGAACAGCAGGGCCGGCGCAAGCATGGAGAACCCCAGCAGGCCCAGCCGCCTCCTGCGCAGCAACAGTACAAAACCCAGAGCGCAGTAACCGATAAATCCGCACAGGGAAAGCCAGGTCCAGATCGAAGCAATGTCCTTCAACGGCTCCCGAATATCGATAGACATCCAGGAAGTCAGCGGCACCCACCACAGAAACAGGTATTTGAAATACAGCGCCGCCTGCGTCAATACGCTGGTCAGGTAGGCGTGGTTGATTTTGATGCCGCCCAGCAACCAGGGCTCATACGCGCTGGCGATCACGTTTTTCTGAGTGAGCACGACGGATAAAGCCAGCGCGAAATACGCCAGAAAAACCAGGACCAGCAAACGCCTGCCGGTTGCCGGGTGCGGTATCAGCAGCGTCAGCAACAACGCCACGGCGGGCGCCATGACGCTGTGTTCTTTCGAGTACAGCGCGAAATAGTAGAACAGCGCCGCCAGGGCCAGCCACCCCGGCTTGCCGCTGGCCAGCCCGCGCAGATGCGCCCACCACATAAGCAGGCAGAACAGCGTCGCCATGAGTATGCTGCGCTCGACCAGATAGGCGACGCCATACACCGCCACGGGATGAAACAGGAACAGCGCTACAGCCAGCCAGATTGCGTGCCGCGAAGTCTGATTCTGACCCCTTAATTCAGAATCTCCCGTAAGCACCAGTGCGTGCAGGGTGCGGATGAACAGGAACAGCGCAGCGCCGACCATGAGGTGCAAAGCCACATTGACCAGCCGGAACATCGCAGGATCGTCGCCGAAGACGATTCTTTGGAACGCGAAAGTCCAGGTTGACCAATAGCGCAACGCCAGGGGGGAAAAATTCCCGCCGACCCGGGAGGCATAATTGCTCCCGAAAAAATCGATGTCGTCGAACACCAGCGGCGCGTTGAGATGCGGCCCATACAGCGCGGCAACACCCGTCGCCAGCAGCGCCAGCGTCAGCCAGTCGCGTACAGGAGTTCTCTGGAGGAAATGCTTATACGTCATTTCCATAGCCGGGTATCCGGCGTTCAGCACGACTTGACTGGAGGTGCCGCTCCCTCGTGCCTGGCGCGTTTCGCCAGTGCCTTGTCCATCGTCATGAAACCTTCGAGCTTTGCCTTGGCCGACAAGGCAAGGTGCAGGGCATCGCCGAAGTCGAAGCCTGATTCATACCCCGCGAGTGCGTGCAGTACCGCATCGAGTTCCAGCGGCTTGAAGTTTTGCAGCGAGAACAGAAGACGCAGAGCGCGGCTGACGGCTGCACGGTCGCAATCCTCGGATTCAAGCACCCACACCAGTTCAAGGATGACAGAAGACGGCGCGGTGTATGTCTGCCGTTTCTTGAGCAGGGCGGCGGCGACCTGGTATTGCGCCTCGTCGTCGCGCAGCAGGTAGCGGGCAAGGATATTGGTATCCAACCCGATCATTTGCCGCGCCTTGTCGCTTTGTCGTTGGCCTTCGCTCTGGCGCGAACAGCGGCATTCAGCTCGTCATCGGTCTTGGCCTTGCGGCCGGGGCGATGCAGGCAGCCCCCGACTTCGTCAACCGTCTTGGGCGGAAAGGAAACGACTGGCGCCAAGCGCAGGCCGTAGCCGTCAGCCTCGATTGTGAATTCCGTACCCGGCTCGACGTCAACCGACTCAAGCATCGACCGCGGAATCGACAGTGCGCCCGCGCTCGACACCTTGACGGTTCCCTTTTCGAATACCCTGATGGATGTTGCCATGACGACTTCCTTCTCTTGGCTTGATGCCAGGATTATAAGCCCGTCCATTGCGGAAGTCATGGAGCGTGGGGCGAATTCCCGGACAGTTTTCGGAATTTTTCAGGATGGTTTCAAGTAAGCGCTTAACGCTTGACGTTATATGTGGTGCGGTTTATATTTAGTCATGACGATACGTTCATTCCGATGCGCCGACACCGAAGCGCTTTATGAGGGCAAGAGTCCTCGACGGTTTCGGAACATTGAGAACGTCGCAGAGCGAAAGCTGCAAATGTTGGAAGATGCTGTGGAGTTGCGCGACTTGGGGTCGCCCCCCGGTAATCGTTTAGAGGCTTTGAGCGGGGACCGCGTAGGCCAGCACAGCATTCGTATCAACAGGCAGTGGCGCGTGTGCTTCGTATGGACCGATGCTGGCCCGAAGAACGTCGAAATCGTTGATTACCACTGAGAGGTACAACATGGCCACGAACAAAATGCGACCGATCCACCCTGGCGAGATTCTCCGAGAGGAGTTCCTTGCGCCGCTCGACATGAGCGCTAACGCCTTGGCGATGGACTTGCATGTCCCAGCTCCCAGGATCACCGACATCGTGCGTGAGCGGCGGGCTGTGACTCCTGACACGGCCTTGAGGCTGGCGCGTTACTTCAACACCACTGCGCAGTTCTGGCTCAACCTGCAAAACTCCTTCGACCTGAAGCAGGCAGAAAGCGCAACCGGCGACCGGATTGCTGCGGAAGTCCGCCCGCTGCAAAGGGCGGCGTAGCCGCAACTCTGGCTGAATCCAATTTACCCTTTGGCCCGCGAATTGTGGAAATCACCGTCCAAGGATACTGGCCTCATCAACAGCATCGATCTGCTGCGCATCAAGAAATTTCTCGGCATAGCGCAGGTAGACCCGCTGGTCTATGAAAATATCGAACAGGTCCGGGTCGATGTGGCCGTTCTCTTTGAGTTTGCCGAGGATGAACAGCGATTCAGCCAGCGTCTTGCCGGACTTGTAGGGACGGTCCTTGGCGGTGAGCGCTTCGAAGATGTCGGCGATGCCCATGATGCGCGCCTGCACCGACATCTGTTCGCGTTTAAGGCCTCTTGGGTATCCCTTGCCGTCCATGCGCTCATGGTGGCCGCCGGCATACTCTGGAACCTTTCTGAGGTTTTTCGGCCAGGGTAGCTTCTCCAGCATCCTGATGGTGGCGATGATGTGGTGGTTGATGATCTCGCGCTCGGCCTGGGTCAGGGTGCCGGCGCGTATGGTCAGGTTGGCCAGCTCTTCGGCGCTGAGAAAATCCGCTTCGACGCCCGCTACATTGCGCCAGCGATAGCCGTTGGCGATGCCGCGCACACGCTGTTGATCGGCTTCCTGCATGGCCTCCCCGCCGATATTGGCGCGGCGCAGAAACTCGCGGTCGTCGTCGTATTGCGCGATCTGTTGCGCGCAACGTTCCTGCAATTGCGCTTCGGCAGCCGGGTCTTGCGGGTCGCGCAACGCCAGTTGACGGCGCAGCATGTCGATCTCTGCATCGCGCTTGAGAATTTCAAAGCGGGTATCCACCAGGTGGATGCGGTCAAACAACGTTTCCAGTTTGGTGGCTTTATCCACCACATGCACGGGCGTCGTGACTTTGCCGCAGTCATGCAGCAGGCCGGCAATTTTCAACTCGTAGCGATCCTGCTCGCTCATGTGGAAATCGGCAAACGGCCCGGTAGTGGCGTCGTGCACTGCTTCCGCCAGCATCATCGTCAATACCGGCACGCGCTCGCAGTGGCCGCCGGTATAGGGGGATTTTTCATCGATGGCCAGGTTGATGAGACCGATGAACGCCTCGAACAGTTCTTCCAACTGGGTAATCAGCAGGCGGTTGGTCAGCGCAATCGCTGCCTGCGAAGCCAGCGATTCGGCCAGGCTTTGGTCAGCCAGGGAAAAAGGCACGACCTGTCCGGTCTCGGGGTGCATCGAATTGATCAGTTGCAGCACGCCGATCACGGTGTTTTCGTGATTCCTCATCGGCACCGTGAGGAAGGATTGCGAGCGGTAGCCGGTGCGCTCGTCGAACTTGCGGGTGCCGGAAAAATCAAAGCCTTGCTCGGTATAGGCGTCGGCGATGTTAACCGTCTCGGCGTGCAAGGCGGCATAGACCGCCACCATCGAATTATTCTGGCGGCCTTGCTCGTCGTAGTAGGGCAGATCGGGAAAGCCGATAAGCTTGCCGGAGGTGCCGCCCAGGGCGATTTTCAGCGTGTCATTGCGCAGTATCTCGAAGCACAGGTTTTTTTCGTCCTCGGCCACGCGATACAGTGTGCCGCCGTCGGCATGGGTGATGCTCTTGGCGGCGATCAGAATTGTTTCCAGCAAGTGGCTGGCGTCGCGCTCCCTGGAAAGCGCAACGCCGATCCGGTTGAGCTGTTCGAGGCGCTGAAACAAATCGTCGGGCGAACCCGCTGTCATTTGATACAGACCGAGCGGACAATTTTCATGTCGGTGATCCCTTGCAGAACTTTCTGCATGCCGTCCATCTTGAGGGTCAGCATGCCTTCTTCCAGAGCGGTCGCCAGCAGTTCGGCGACACGCGCATGTTCCTGGATCAGTTTTTTGACCGAATCGCTGCCCAGCATCAACTCGTGCAGACCCACCCGCCCCTTGTAGCCGCTCTCGTTGCAAACCGGGCAGCCCTTGGGCCGATAGAGGGTGAATTTTCCATCCTTGGCGTAGTTTTTCTCCAGCTCCTGATAGACCGCTGCGTAGCCTGCCTTGGGGTCTTTCTTGAATTCGGAGGTATTCACCAGTTCGCCGCAGTATTCCTTGAGAAATAGCTGCATTTCTTCTTCACTGGCGACATAGGATTCCTTGCATTTGCACAGGCGCTTGGCCAGGCGCTGGGCGAGAATGCCCAGCAGGGCGTCGGAGAAATTGAAGGGGTCCATGCCCATATCGAGCAGGCGGATGATGGATTCCGGCGCGCTGTTGGTGTGTAGCGTAGCGAACACCAGGTGGCCGGTGAGCGACGCCTCGATGCCGATGCTGGTAGTCTCGGCATCGCGCATTTCGCCGACCATGATAATGTCCGGATCGGCGCGCAGGAATGCCTTCATGATCATCGGAAAATCCAGACCGGACTTCTTGTTGATCTGCACCTGGCGCAGGCCCTTCTGGGTGATCTCGACCGGGTCTTCGGCGGTCCATATTTTTGTATCGACGGTATTCAGGTATTTGAGCACCGAATGCAGCGTGGTGGTCTTGCCGGAACCGGTCGGCCCGCATACGAAAAACAGCCCGTAAGGCTTGGAGACGGCGCCCTTCAGGCGTTCCAGGTTGGCGGGCAGGACACCCAGGTTTTCCAGGGGGATCGGCTCGCCTGCGGCCAGGATACGCATGACGATGTCTTCGACGCCGCCCGCCGAAGGAATTGTGGCGACGCGCAACTCGATGTCGAGCGGGCCGAATTTTCTGAATTTAATTTTGCCGTCCTGCGGTTTCCGGCGTTCCGAAATATCCAGGTCGCACATGATCTTGATGCGCGCCGCCATGGAGTTGCGGTAACTGGACGGCACCTCGATGTATTTCACCAGCGTGCCGTCCTTGCGAAAACGGATCAGGGTCTTTTCCTTGCCCGGCCCCGGCTCGATATGAATGTCGGAGACCCCCTGATGATAGGCGTCGACGATGACTTTGTTGACCAGCTTGACAAGTTCGTTGTCGGCGGCGGCGGAAACATCTTCCGAAGCGTCGATGGATTCCTCGCCGTCTTCCGCCATGCTGGAGAGCAGGTCGCCGACGGTGGATGTGTCTGTATCCGGCTGAGCGCCGAAGAACAGGTCCAGGCTTTGCCTGAACTCGCGCACCGTGGTGACGCGGTAAGCCAGCTTGTTTCTGGGGAACACGTTGCTGACGACGCGCGAACTTTTCACCTGCTCGGGGTCCATCGTCAGGATCACGATTCCATCACGGGACTCCTCGATGGGCAGCCACTGGTTTTGTTCGATGTATTCGCGTTTTAGATTTTTCAGCAGATCTATCGGCTTGATGCGATCCGCTATATAAGGTTCGTAAGGTACGCCAAAGAATTTCGAAAGCGCCGTGCCTATCGACGGCAGCTTGACTTGAAATTCACTGAGCAGGATTTCCTCGATGTCGAGCGTCTTGCGGCGTGCAGAGCGTATCGCCAAATCCAGTTCCTGCGCCGAAAGCACGGCGTCGGCAACCAGTTGGTCGTACTTGGATTTGGCCGCCTGGGCCGGCCTGTTGCGTTGTGAAAAAGCAATCGCCAGGGTTTCGCAGAGCCCCTTGACGCCTTCCTCGGCGACCGTGGAAAACGATTGCTCAGCCTTGTTGTTGATGATCTGCACCACGCCCTGCAAATCGCCTGAAACGGCGACGATGGGGCTGACCAGCATTTGCCTGGTGCGATAGCCGCTGCGTTTATCGATTTCCCGCAAAAAACGCAAGCTGGGGTGGTGCGACTTGAGCTCCGCCTCGTCATAGACATCTTTGAGATTGACGATCTTGCGCGACAGCGCTACATGACCTGCCACACTCTGGTCGGCGATGGGGAGTTTGAAGTCCTTGAAGGAATTCAGCCCGGTCTTGACCTTGGAAACGATGGAGGTCTTGTCCTCGCTGATGGCATAGATCGTCAGGCGGTCGGCATTGAACAGGCTGCAAATGTCCTGCGACAACTCGAGCATGATTTCGTCGATATTGTTGGTCGCGTGAATCTTGTTGGTGACCGCCTGGAGGCTTTTGAAAAATTCCAGCCGGCTGTCGACGTCGGACAAGTTGCTCATGGCAGGACGTTATTTGGTTTCAAAGGTGGTGACGCCGTCCCAGTTTTCGCCGGGCGGCTGCTTGCAATAAACTTCGATGCGTTCTGCGTAAAGTTCATAGAGATAACACGGCGCCATGCGCGACAGATCGAGCAACGCCGCCGCCGCCCGATCCCAGTCCTGAGTCCGATAATAATGCAAAGCCCGATGCCAAAGCGCCAACTCCTCCAGAACTTCCTTGCCAAGCTCGCTGGTAACGCCGAGCGGCTGGTAGATGCCGATGGGTTCCGTCTTGCCCTTGACACGCACCCGATCCAGTTCGCGGAAGGTGAACTCCTCCAGCAACAAGCCGCGCGTGGCCTCACCGGCGATAATGCCGACGCCATATTGCTTGGTGATTCCTTCCAGGCGCGCTCCCAAGTTTACCGCATCGCCCATCACAGTATAGGCTTTACGTACCGGTGATCCCATGTCGCCTACGGTCATGACGCCGGTATTCACACCGACGCCGATCTTCAACTCGGGCCAGCCTTTTTGCGTCAGCAGCAGATTCAGCTTGAGCAGTTCCCGCTGCATTCCCAGGGCCGCCAGCAGTGCGTGCCGGGCATGCTGGTCATCGCCCACTGGCGCCCCCCAGAACGCCATGATGGCGTCGCCAATGTATTTGTCCAGCGTGCCGCGCTGGTGACGTATGACCTCGGTCATGGCGCCGAGGTACTCGTTCATCAGGGTCGCCAACTGGTCCGGTTCGAGTCCTTCCGAAATCGTGGTGAACCCGCGAATGTCGGAGAACAGCACGGTCAATTCAGCCTTGCGGCCTTCCATGCTGTAGCCCTCGGGATTGCGTGACATCTCGTCAACCAATTCAGGCGGCACATACTGGCCGAACAGCTCGGTAAACTGGCGCTTGCTGCGCGATTCGACGAAATAGCCCCAGGACATATTCAGCGCGTAGAGCGAAGTCGCCAGCAGCAGTCCAGCCGCCAGAGGTAAAACAAAATTGGCGTATTGCCAGAAGGCGAGATTGATGCCGACCAGCGACAACAACACCAGCAGAGCTACGACACTGGCGCGGAATGCGGACATCAGCGGCAACAGAAAGGCCATCACTCCGCCGGCAATCAACAACAACAGGATATCGACGGCCTGGGCGTAACGTGGTTTTTCCTTGATACGGCCTTCGAGCATGCCGGCAATCAGGTTGGCGTGTACCTCGACCCCGGAATAAATCTCACCCACCGGCGTTGAACGCTGATCTTTCAATCCTGGTGCGGTGGTGCCAACCAGTACGATACGTCCCTTGAGAAGGGCAGGCGGGATGCGATCTGCCAACACATCGGCAATCGAGTAGTAGGGAAAGCTTTTTTCATAGCCGCGAAAGGGGATCAGCACTGCGACATTTTCATCCACCGGGATGCTCAGCGTCGCACCACTCGCTGTGGGCAAATCGAGCCACTCGACGCTGCCATAGGACTCGCCGGAAGTCTCTGGATCGTCCGGGTAACCCGGCACAATCCTGGGGAACTTCAAGTAGGCGCGTACCATCGCCAGAGCCAGGGATTCGTAATACGCCCCCCGGTATTCGAGAAGCATGGGTACCCGGCGGATAACGCCATCCAGATCCACGACCGGATTAATGTAACCGCCTCCAGCGGCGTTTTCCTGGAGCTCGGCGAGATTTCCCCCATAACTCTCCCAATGGTATATCCGATTACCACCGGGAAATGCGCCTTCCGGCAATACCGGCGGCGGCAAAGCCCCGCTGCTGGCGCTGCCGTGAGCGAAGTAATAACCAAGTATTGCCGGCTTCCCGCGCAACGATTCAGCAAATCGCGCGTCATAGTCAAGCTGCGGCCTGAGCTTCTTGAGTGCCGATTGAAACCCGCTGCTGTCCTTTAAATCCCTGCTAGCCAGGTTTTCCAGGCTGTTCAGCCCGGAGCTTCGGTCTGCTTCAGCGAAATCGATGTCGAAGCCCAGCACGCGGATGCCATACTTGTTGAAGAGTTTATCCACCAACGTCGCCAAGCGATCACGCGACCAAGGCCAGCGCCCGATTTCGGTCAGGGATTTCTCGTCGATGTCGAGAATTACGACCCGCTCATCCACGCCTTGCGGCATGGTGAGACGCAGCTTGGTGTCGTAGATGATGGCGTCGAGACGGTCGATCAGGGCAATCTGGTACACCTTCGCTGCATGTCCCAGGAATAGCAGCAGAATGGCGCAACCCAGCAGATAACGAACCAGGTATTTCTTCAAGGCTTTCTCATTATCGTGACTTCATATCTTGAAAAAAAATTCCATCTTGACGCCTGCCAGCTCGATGATGTCATGGTCATTGAGCGGATGTGCCTGGGCGTCGAGCTGCCTGCCATTGATGGAGGGAAACACCGCCCCTTCGACATGGGTGATGAAGTAACCATGCGGCCTGCGCGCGATCACCGCCACCTGCACGCCGGGTTTGCCCAGCGTGCTTAAAGTCTTGACGAGGTCCATCTGCTTGCCGGCGCTTGCTCCGGTGAGCACCTGTATCGCCGCCGCTGACGGCGCCGGGGCCGCCGGAGCCGCAGGAGGGGCGGCTGGGGCTTGGCCCGGGGCGGCCTGTTCATCGGTTTTCTCGACCGGCTTGCGCATCGCCTCCGGGCGAATGATCATGGTTTTTTCAAAGTCTTCCTGCGCGATCTGTTGCTTCGCCTCGGCAATAAACTTGAGGCGGTATTTGCCCAACTCGATGACGTCGCCATTCTGCAACAGATGTTTCTTGACCGGCTGGCCGTTCACATTGGTGCCGTTGGTGCTGTCCAGGTCTTCCAGGAAGACATCATTGAGTATGCTGAGAATAACCGCATGTTCCCCGCTGATCGCCAGATTGTCGATCTGGATATCGTTGCCTGGCTTGCGCCCGATGGTCGTCCGCTCTTTGACCAGCGAGAATTCTTTTAGCAGCATTCCGTCCAGACTGAGCGTAAGTTTTGCCATGTTAACCTCTGTTTAGCACGTTCGATTACTTGAACCGGGCCAGCAATTTTTTCAACCAGCCGCCCATCCCGTTCGACGCCGGGTAGCCGCTCCTGATTCGCACCAGGATTACCGACACATTATCCCGCCCGCCGTTGTCATTAGCCATCTGCACCAGTTGCGTTGCCGCCAGTTCAAGATTGGCGGCAAGCATCTGCAAGGCCATGCCGATTTCATCGTCCTCGACCATGTCGTTGAGGCCGTCCGAACAAAATAAATATATATCGCCGGGCAGCGTGGCGTATTGGTGAATCTCCGGTGTGACTTGCGGATCGACACCCACCGCGCGCGTCACCAGGTTCTTGTTTTGCGAGAGACGGGCCTGCTGTGGGGTCAGCAGGCCGCTGTCGATCTGTTCCTGCAACAGCGAATGATCGCGTGTGATCTGCTGGAATGTCTCGCCGCGCAGGCGATACAGACGCGAGTCGCCGATATGCGCCACCGTCATGGCGTTATCCTGGAAAACCGCCATCACCAGCGTTGTTCCCATGCCGGCGTACTGCGCCTGGCTTTGCGCCGCCTGATACACCGCATGATTGACCCTGGCAATCTCCTGTTCCAGAACGCCCTGCGCCTGCTGCCGCGCCGGCGCTGTTTCCAGCGCGCCGCCAAGCAGGGTCGTCACCATGCCGCTGGCCACCTCGCCGGCGTTATAGCCGCCCATGCCATCGGCAAGTATTGCCAGGCCGCAAGCCGGATTGAAGTAAACCGCATCCTCGTTATGCGAGCGCACCGTGCCTGCATCGCTAAGGCTGACCATCTCCAGAGCTTGACTCAGGTCCATGAATGCAAAATCCTAGAGCAGGGACTTCAGCAGTTTGCCCATCTCGGCCGGGTTGCGGGTGACGGTAAAACCGCATGCTTCCATGATCGCCAGCTTGGCTTCGGCCGTGTCGGCGCCGCCGGAAATCAGCGCGCCGGCGTGGCCCATGCGTTTGCCCGCCGGCGCGGTGACGCCGGCGATGAAGCCGACCACCGGCTTCTTCATATGCTCCTTGCACCAGAGCGCCGCTTCGGCTTCGTCCGGCCCGCCGATTTCGCCGATCATGATGACTGCATCGGTATCCGCATCGTCATTGAACAGACGCATGATGTCGATGTGCTTGAGCCCGTTGATCGGGTCGCCGCCGATACCGACGGCGGTGGATTGGCCCAGACCCAGATCGGTGAGTTGTCCGACAGCCTCATAAGTCAGCGTGCCGGAGCGCGACACCACGCCGATCCTGCCGCGTTTGTGGATATGACCCGGCATGATGCCGATCTTGATTTCATCGGGGGTAATCAAGCCCGGGCAATTCGGCCCCAGCAACAGGGTCTCTTTGCCGCCTGCCGCCACTTTGGCTTTCATCCGGTTGCGCACCAACAACATGTCGCGCACCGGTATGCCTTCGGTAATGCAGATCGCCAGATCAAGATCGGCTTCCACCGCCTCCCAGATGGCATCGGCGGCGCCCGCCGGCGGGACATAGATGACAGAGACGGTCGCGCCCGATGCAGCGGCGGCTTCCTTCACCGTCGCGTAAATCGGGATATCGAAGATCTTTTCACCGGCCTTCCTGGGGTTCACTCCCGCGACAAAACAAGTCTTGCCGTTGGCATACTCCATGCACTTTTCAGTGTGAAACTGCCCCGTCTTTCCGGTGATGCCCTGGGTGATGACACGAGTATTTTTATCAATCAATATGGACATGTGATTTCCTTACTGGACCGCCGCGACGATTTTTTGCGCCGCATCCGCCATATTGTCGGCGGCGATGATGGGGAGGCCGGAATCCTTGAGGATTTGCTTGCCGATGTCATCGTTGGTGCCTTTCATGCGTACCACCAGCGGCACGCCCAGCTTGACTTCCCTGGCCGCAGCCACGATGCCTTCGGCGATGGTGTCGCATTTCATGATGCCGCCGAAAATATTCACCAGGATGCCCTTCACTTTCGGGTTCCTCAGCATGATCTTGAAAGCCTCGGTGACTTTTTCAGTAGTAGCGCCGCCGCCGACATCGAGGAAGTTGGCAGGCTCGGCGCCGAACAGCTTGATAGTGTCCATGGTCGCCATCGCCAGCCCGGCGCCGTTCACCAGGCAACCGATATTGCCGTCCAGGGCAATGTAAGCCAGATCGAATTTTGAAGCCTCAATTTCGTCCGCATCCTCTTCGTCCAGATCGCGGTAGGCGACGATTTCCGGATGACGGTAAAGAGCGTTGGCGTCGAAATTGAATTTGGCGTCGAGCGCCTTGATGTTGCCGTCGGCTTCAAGAATCAGCGGATTGATCTCCGCCAGCGACGCATCGGTCTCCATGTAGCATGTGTAAAGCTGCTTGATCTGCTCCACCGCCCGCGTCACGGAAGCCTCCGGCACGCCAATGCCATGCGCCAGCGCGGCGGCTTGGCGGTCGGTGATGCCGACGAGCGGGTCGACGAATTCCTTGAGAATTTTTTCCGGCGTGCGCCGCGCAACTTCCTCGATGTCCATGCCGCCTTCGGAGGAGGCCATCACCGCCACCTTCTGTGTGGCGCGGTCGGTCAGTACCGCCAGATAGTATTCTTTCTGGATGTCCGCGCCTTCTTCGATCAGCAGGCGTTTGACTTTCTGGCCGCGCGTGCCGGTCTGGTGGGTCACCAATTGCATGCCGAGTATCTGTTCTGCATACAGCCTGACTTCAGCCAGTGACCTGGCGACCTTCACGCCGCCGCCTTTGCCGCGCCCGCCGGCGTGGATCTGCGCCTTCACCACCCAGACCTTGGTTGGCAACTGGGCGGCCAGCGTTTCTGCCGCCTTGACCGCTGCGTCGACCGAAAAACAGGCAATGCCGCGCGAGGTTGCTACGCCAAACTTGCGCAGGATTTCCTTGCCCTGATATTCATGGATTTTCATGCGAATTCCTATCCCTTCTTGACTCCGATGTGCAACCGTTTATGAGCCGTTCTGCGGCCCTCGATACCAGCGCGGATAATAGCGTCTTACTGTTTCCGAAGCAGTGTCCAGCGCATGGCAGCGGTCGAGCTGGAAAGGCTTGAGACCAGGGTCATAGCCGTCCGTGTCGCGCATCTCGCTGGCAAAAGTCTGGATCGTCGCCGCCGGCAGCGCCAGCAACAGTTCAGTCAGGTGAGAGCAGCCGCGCACGCCCTCAAACATTTCGCCGACAGTCTTGCGATAGCCGCGCAGCAGGTTGAGTCCGACCAACCGGGCATACGCCGGCGCAATTGTTTCGCAGCCGTTGGGATAAGGCACTGCATCGCTGACAGCAGTCGCAGCGGTGATGCTGAATTCGCGGTCAACGGTAATTCGCACCCGCATGTCATGCACCGGCTGGCCCTTCAAGCGCACGCCGGAAGCCAGCGTGTAGTCGTGATCCTTGATGTCGGTAAGGCGCGCCTCGATGTCCCACAAACCGTCATCGCGCTTCCAGCCTTCGACACTGATGGTGCGGCTGTGGATGCGTTTGCGAGTGGCAACGCCTGGAGGCAGGGGCATGGGGCGGGCCGAGTTTTCCGGCGAAGGTGATGGGTCATAGGATATTTTCAGGTGCCGATAATATCATGTTATATCGCTACGCTATATCAGGCGGGGCGCCGTGATTGCAGCACAAAAAAACGGCTGGCGACGAAGGCGCTGTCTATCAGGCTGGCATTGGCGGCAGCATTGGCGCCGGTGGCGTGATAGTCGGCAAACCCCGCTGGCTGATTGACGTAGACGCCGTCCGTCAAATTCAAGGACAGCGACACGCCGGCGCGCAGGGAAACATCCTCGGCCATCTGGCGAATCGCCGCTGATGTCGTATGCACGCTGAAGCTCAACGCGCCTTTCTCACGCATCACGCGCTCCGCTGCCGACAAACACTCCTGCGTCGTCGCCGCTTCCACCACAAAACTGATCGGGCCGAAACGCTCTTCAGCGTAGGCCCCGCTGTCGGCAACACCCACCTTGAGCAGCAGTGGCGTATGAATGCGCGCATCGGGATACAGCGGATGGCGCAACGCCGTCGATTCGCACAGCACCTCGCCCAATTCGCGCGAGGCGGCGATACGCGCCACGGCGGCGGGTGACTGGATGGCGCCCAGAATCTCCAGCGCCCGCGCGGTGTTATCGAGAAAAACATTAAACGCCTGCGCCAGGTCAAGCTGGAACTGTTCGAGCGTGATGTTCCCCGCCGGCGTTTGCACGCCTTCGCGCGAAACAAAAATCGCCTGCGGCGTAGCGCACATCTGGCCGGAATACAGCGACAGCGTGATGACCAGATTGTTCAGCATGTCCTGGTAATTGCTGGTCGAATCGATAACGGCGCAATTCACCGCGGCCTTGGCGGCGAACACTTTCGCCTGGCGCGCATGTTCCTCCAGCCACTCGCCGAACAGCGGCCCGCCGGTGTAGTCAATGATGCGGATCGCCGCCTTGGCCGCCACCTCCTTGGCAATCAGGGCGTCAGGTTCGTCGACCAGCAGGCAGACCAGGTTTGGATCGAAACCGGCGTCCTTCAGCGTCTGCCGCGCCACGGCAACGCTCAGTGCAAGCGGCAGGATCACGCTCGGGTGCGGTTTGACGATCACCGGATTGCCGGTCGCCAGGCTGGCGAAAATTCCCGGATAACTGTTCCAGGTTGGCGAGGTGGCGCACCCCACCACCAAAGCAACGCCGCGCGGCGCAATGGTGTAGACATTATCCACGCGCAAAGGCGGGCGGTTGCCACGCGGTTTTTCCCAGCGCGATTTCTCCGGCACTTGCCGCATCTCGCGCCAGGCGCAGGCAACGGCTTCCAGGCCGCGTCCTTGCGCCTGCGGCCCGGCAATCTGGAATGCCGTCAGCAAACCCTGGCCGGTGGTGTGCATCACGGCGTGGGCCATTTCCATGCTGTGCGAATTCAAGCGGGCCAGCATCTCGATGCAGACGCCGGCGCGAATATCCGGCCCGGCTTTTATCCAGGGCGGCATCGCATTGCCGGCTGCGGCAATCAGCGCATCAGGCTGGCACATCGGGTAACTGATATTCAGCGGCAGGCCATACGGAGACACCTCTGCACCGCCGCGCTTGACCATGCCGGGCTGGTCGAGATAGAACTGGGCATCGCGGTAAGCTTCAAAAGCGGCACGCCCTTCCTCCAGCGCATGCTCGCCGTAGGCTTTGGAATTCTCCGCATACGGGCTCCAATAGCCGCGCTCCTCGATGACATTGAGCGCCTGGGTCAGCAGCGCCTGGTGTTTTTCAAACATCGGATGCGACATCGATTTCTCCGGAACGGCGGCGGACAAACAGCCGGGAGCGTCAACCCATCTGTCCAGCCGTCAACATGATACATTTCCATTGTATCCATTTGCCAGTCTTTCAGCCCATGAACTACCAGAACATTCACTACTCTCTGGCCGGCGGCATCGCCAGGATCACGCTGAACCGTCCGGATAAACTCAACGCCTTCAACACCGCCATGCACGGCGAATTGCAGGACGCCCTCGCCCGCATCCGCCAGGATCGGGCCAGAGTGTTGCTGCTCAGCGGCGCAGGACGGGGTTTTTGCGCCGGGCAGGATCTCGGTGAGCGTGATCTATCACCCGCTGCGCCGCCGCCCGATCTCGGTCACACCCTGGAAACCCTCTACAACCCGCTGATACTGGCCCTGCGCGCCTTGCCGCTGCCGGTGATCTGCGCCGTCAATGGCGTCGCCGCCGGCGCTGGCGCCAGCATCGCGCTGGCGTGCGACATCGTGCTGGCGGCGCGTTCGGCGAGCTTCATTCAATCATTCTGCAAACTCGGCCTGGTGCCGGATGCCGGGGCAACCCATGCCCTGCCGCGACGCATCGGCGTTGCCCGCGCCATGGGGCTGGCCCTGCTCGGCGATCCGCTGCCGGCGCAACAAGCCGAAGCCTGGGGCCTGATCTGGAAATGCGTAGATGACGATCAACTGATGGCCGAAGCGGAAAAACTGGCGCTGCATTTCAGCACCGCCCCAACCCAGGGGCTGGCGCTGACCAAGCAAGCGATGTATGCCAGCGCCGATCACACCCTGCAACAGCAGCTCAACATGGAGCGTGATTTTCAACGTGAAATCGGTCGCGGCAAAGATTACCGCGAAGGAGTGAGCGCGTTCAAGGAAAAACGCGCGCCGCGTTTCACTGGCGAGTGATATAGGAGTGGCGCCGTTTGCTTGGACAGCAATGGTTCGCTGTATAATTTCCGTCTCATCTATCAATGCGCAAGACTGCCGGGAAGCGCCAAATCATCGATACCTTCATCGCGCGTAGCAAGCTCAAACAGCGCATCAGCACACAGGAGGCTGCATGACAACCATTCAAATCCAGTTGCCTGACGAGTTGGCGCAGGACGCGCAAGCCGCTGGCTTGCTCGCGCCCGAAGCCATCGAGAGGCTGTTGCGCGAGCAGTTGCGGAAACAGGCCGGCGAGGCTTTGCGTGAAATGTGGGCGCGCATGCCGGGCGAGGAGCTCACGCCGGAAATCGAACAGATGATTGATGAGGAAGTCCAGGCCGTGCGTGCCGAGCGGCGCAAACAAGCCGCCAGTTGATGCGCCTGGTGCTCGATACCAATGTGGCCGTTGCCGGCCTGCTGTGGAACGGGCATCCACGCCACTTGCTCGATCTGGCCATCGACGAGACGGTGGCGCTCTTCTGCAGTCCGGCATTGCTCGACGAGTTGACGCGGACGCTGCACTATCTGAAGTTAGCCAAACGTATCGAGCAATGCCAGACGACACCGCCAACTCTTGCCGTACATTACAGCGCCTTGGTGATCTTGCTGTCTCCAATCCAGGTACCCCGCGTGATCGAGAACGATGCCGACGATGACCAAGTGCTCGCTTGTGCCGTCGCTGCTCAAGCAGACTTGATCGTCTCCGGAGACAAGCACCTGCTCTCCCTTGGCGGTCAGTATCAGGGTATTTCCATAGTGACGCCCGCCCAGGCCGTGGCACAGATCGGCAAATGAACGCATGAACGAAGCCTTTATCTGCGACGCGGTACGTACCCCAATCGGACGCTATGGCGGCAGTCTTGCGTCGATCCGCGCCGACGATCTCGCCGCCCTGCCGCTTAAAGCGCTGCTGGCGCGGCATCCTGGCCTTGACTGGCTAGCGGTGGAAGACGTTATCTATGGCTGCGCCAACCAGGCCGGCGAGGACAACCGCAATGTTGCGCGCATGGCTGCGCTGCTGGCTGGCCTGCCGGTGGAAGTGACTGGCGCCACCATCAACCGTCTGTGCGGTTCGGGTCTGGACGCCGTGGGTACTGCGGCGCGCGCAATCAAGGCCGGTGAAGCCGGCCTGATGATTGCCGGCGGAGTCGAGTCGATGAGCCGCGCGCCGTTCGTCATGCCCAAGGCGGAGTCGGCCTTTTCGCGCAGCAATGCGGTGTATGACACCACCATCGGCTGGCGTTTCATCAATCCATTAATGCACGCGCAGTACGGCGTCGACTCGATGCCGCAGACCGCCGACAATGTCGCTGCCGAGTTCGGCATCGAGCGCGCAGCGCAGGACGCCTTTGCCTTGCGCAGCCAGCAGCGCTGGGCGGCTGCCCATGCCGCCGGATTTTTCAAGGATGAAATCGTGGCGGTGGACGTGCCGCAGAAAAAAGGCGCACCGAAGGTTTTCGACACCGACGAACATCCTCGTCCTGATACCACTCTGGAGCAACTGGCGATGCTGAAAGGTATCAATGATCCCGCGCTCAGCGTCACCGCCGGTAATTCTTCAGGCGTGAATGACGGCGCTTGCGCCCTGCTGATCGCTTCCGAAGCCGCCGCCAAAACTCACGGCTTGATCCCCCAGGCGCGCATCGTCGCCATGACCACTGCCGGCGTAGCGCCGCGCATCATGGGCTTCGGCCCGGCGCCGGCGATCAACAAGCTGCTGGCGCGCACCGGCCTGAGTCTCGATCAAATGGATGTCATCGAACTCAACGAAGCCTTCGCCGCGCAAGCGCTGGCGGTGACGCGCGCGCTGGGCCTGGCCGACGCCGATGCGCGGGTCAACCCCAATGGCGGCGCCATCGCCATCGGCCATCCGCTCGGCATGAGCGGCGCACGCCTGGCTGCCACCGCCATGCGCCAGTTGCGCCGCACCGGAGGCCGCTATGCGCTGTGCAGCATGTGCATCGGCGTCGGCCAGGGTATCGCCTTGCTCATAGAACGCGTTTGACTCGAGCGTTGGCGTCAGCGTGAATTCCGGCGACTCGGTATTAGCGCGCACACCGCGGGTTCCCACTCCGCCGCGAGGCACTCGCCAAGACTGATGACGCCAGTCTTCGCCGGGGCTCTCTTTTCACACTGTGGAATGCGACGTTCTCGCCGTCGCCGACGAACATGTCAATAGGAGCGCGGCATGCCGAGGTCATGCACCGCGATGTAGTTGAGTATCATCTCCTCGGAGATCGGCGCAAAGCGGAACAGGCGGCAATCGCGCCACAGCCGTTCCACATGGCATTCCTTCGCGAAGCCCATACCGCCCATGGTCTGCATCGAGCGCTCCGTCGCGCGGGAGACCGCCTGCGCCGCCAGCAGCTTGGCGACGTTCGCCTCGCTACCGTAGGGCAGACCGGCATCGAAATTCGCCGCCGCCTTGTAGTTCATCAGCCGCGCGCTCTCGATCTCTGCATGGCACTGCGCCAGAGGGAACTGCAGCCCCTGATAGGCGCCGATCGGCGTACTGCCGAACACCTTGCGCTGATTGGCGTAGTCCACGGCAAGCCGCAGTGCGAGTTCGCCCGTACCTACCAAACCGGCCGTGGTGACGATGCGCTCGGTATTGAGCACGTCAAGCAATTCCTTCCAGCCGCCGTCGAGCGTGCCGATCAGTTCTTCCGGTTCGATGCGCACATCGTCGAAGAAGACGTTGCTCGAGGCAAGCGTGTTCGTGCCCACTTTTTCGATCGCCTGGTGGCTGAGTCCGGCTCGGTCGACATCGATCATGAACATCGACAGTCCGGAGGTACGCCGCCCACCCTCAGCCAGCTTGGTGGTACGCGCGACCACCAGCATTTTCGCCGCATCGGGAACCGCAGTGATCCATATCTTGTTGCCGTTCAGGCGCCAGCCCTGGCCGTCGGCCTGCGCAAAGGTCTTGATCTCGAGTGTGTTCGACCCCGCGTCCGGCTCGGTGAGGGCCATACAGCAGTTGATCTCGCCGGATATGATTTTCGGGAGTAGTTCGGCCTTCATCTGCGGCGTGCCGAAGCGCGAGATCGAAACACCGCCGAAGATCGGGTTGACCATGAACAACTGCCCGACCGTCGAGCCACCTGCGCCTGCGGCGAGATTCTCGATGACCAGCGCCATCTCCAGCATGCCCAGGCCGGTGCCGCCGTATTCCTCGGGCAGCGCGACGCCGCACAGGCCAGCTTCGCACACCGCCTTCCAGAACTCGCCTGGAAACGCCTTCGCTTCGTCCTGGCGGCACCAGTAATCCAGGCCAAAACGCTCGCCGATCTGGCGTGCGGTATTGGCCATCATGCTCTGCTCTTCGGTCAGACGGAAATCCATGACTTTTCTCCGGAGAATTATGCGAACAGCGGTGTAGGCAGCTCGAGCCACCCGCGCACACCGTTCAGTAGTTGCAGTCCGTGCACGCCGTCGTGCACCCGGTGGTCGCAAGACAGCACCATGCCGATCTCCCGCGCCAGACTCGGTGCGCCGTTTGCGTCCGGGCGGAAGCGGCGGCGCTCGCTGCCGACGCCGAGGATGGCCGCCTGCCCAGGGTTGATGATCGAGCTCATATAAGTCACGTCGAACATTCCGGCATTGGAGAGCGTCATCGCGCCGCCACCGACTTCGTCCGGGGAGAGCTCGCCGCAACGGGCGCGCGCTACCAAATCGGTCGCAGTGGTCGCCAGTTGACCGAGGTCCATCCGATCTGCGCCGCGCAACACCGGGACGAACAAGCCGCGATCAGTATTGACCGCGATGCCGATGTCGACACCGGGCAGATCGACAAAGTACTCCTCATCCCAGATACGGTTGAGTTCCGGCTGCGCCGCCAGCGTGCGCGCTAGCGCTGCGAGAAACAGGTGCGTCAACGTCAGCTTCGGGCGGGCGCTGTCCGCGTTCCATTGCGCGCGCTGCACCTGGAGCGCGCTGATCTCGATTTCGGTACTCAGGTAAAAATGCGGAATATTCTGCTTCGCCGCCGTCAGCCGGCGTGCCGCCGCAAGTTCGCTGGCGCCGGCCTTGCGGCGTACCGGTTGAGGCTCCGCCACGACCTCCGGCGCTGGTGCGACGCCGCTACCGGCACCGGTTTGCGCCTCGCTCTGCTTCGCATCGGTTTGCCATTCGGCGAGCACGCTGCCAACGGGTACCGTCTCGCCCTCCTGGACCAGGATTTTCAATAGGCGACCGGCCTCCGGCGCTTCGATGTCGTTGGCCACCTTGTCGGTTTCTACAACGACACAGACCGCGCCTCGGGCGAAGGCGCCGCCTATGGCGACCGGCCATTCGATGACCGTACCCTCGGTCATGGTGAGTCCAAGCTTGGGCATTAACAACTGCTGTACGGACATGGTTCTAGTTTCCTTCAAATTGTGGTTTGCGCTTCTCGATGAAAGCACGGCAGCCCTCGTGGGCGTCGCGGCTGTCGAGCACCAGACCGATCATCGCCTGCTCGAAAGGCAGCGCCACCGCGAGCGGCATGTCTGCCCCATGACGCAGCGTGCGCTTGAGGAGTTTCAGCACCAGTGGCGACTTCTCTGCGATTTTTTCCGCCAGCGCCAGCGCCGTGCTTAAGACTTCCGCCTTCGGGACGACCTGGTTCACCAGCCCGGTCGCGACAGCCTCTTGCGCGGTGATGTGTTCGCCGGTAAACATCAGTTCCTTCGCACGGCATAACGGCAGTTGCCGCACGATGCGCTGGGTTCCCCCTGCCCCGGGGAACAGGCCCAAGGCGATCTCCGGCAGTCCCAGCCGCGCAGTGTCGGCCGCGATGCGCAGATCGAGCGTCAGCACCAGTTCCGTGCCGCCGCCGAGCGCCCAGCCATTGATCGCGCCTATCGTCGGCTTGTCGCAGTTGTCGACGCGGGCGAATACGCGATGTATCACCTCGGCGAACTCGAGGTAGTGCGGCAATCCTTGGCGCGAATCGAGGTCGACGATATCGCCGCCGGCGACAAAGGCCCGTTCGCCGGCGCCGGTCACGACGATCACATGCACTGCGGCATCGGCTTCCAGTGCTGCGAAGGCGGCCTCGAACTCGATCAGCGTGGGCACATCGAGCGCGTTGAGCGTCTCCGGGCGGTTGATGGTGAGTATCGCCACGGCTCCACGCCGTTCAGTGAGTATTGCGGTCATGGCTTGGTCCTTGCATTGGGTTTCCAGTTGAGAGAGCGCCGCACCGCCGCCGCGATATCCGCCTCGCCGGGCAAGTACTCGCGCTCGAGCGAGCGTGCAAACGGGATCGGCATGAAGTCGGCGCCCACCCTGAACACCGGTGCCGCGAGTTGTCCGAAAGCCAGCTCCGAGACGCGTGCCGCGATTTCCGCGCCTACGCCAAATGCCGTCACCGCCTCGTGGGCGACGATCAGCCGCCGCGTCTTCGTCACCGATTCGAGCACGGCGCGCTCGTCCCAGGGCTGGATCGAGCGTAGGTCGATCACTTCGGCTGCGATGCCCTCTGCGGCCAGGGATATCGCCGCTTTCAACGCGGTGGCGACGCTCGCGCCGTACACGACGATGGTGGCGTCGCTGCCGCTCTGTGCAATGCGCGCGCGGCCAATCGCAACCGACTGCGGCGCATCGGCGAGTTCGCCCTTCATCGAATACAGCGTCTTGTTTTCGACGAATATCACCGGGTCCGGATCCGTGATCGCCGCGCGCAGCAGCCCGTAGGCGTCGGCCGGATTGCTCGGCACCACCACTTTCAGGCCGGGTACATGCCCGAACCAGGCTTCCAGGCATTGTGAGTGCTGCGGCCCGGCATTCAGCCCGCCGCCGTGCGGCGTGCGCACCACCATGGGAACGCTGCACTGCCCGCCGAACATGAAATGCGCTTTCGCCGCCTGGTTGACCAGCGCGTCCATCGCCAGCGTGATGAAATCCATGAACATGATCTCGACCACCGGCTTGAGGCCGCCCAGCGCGGTCCCCACCGCCGCGCCGGTGATGGTCGCCTCGGAGATCGGCGTATCGCGCACGCGCTCTGCCCCGAACTGCGCCTGTAGCCCGCGCGTCACGGTGAACGGGCCACCCGGAGCCGCGACATCCTCGCCGAACAGGATCACCGAGGCATCGGCCAGCATGGCGTCAGCGAGCGCCCGATTGATTGCCATGGCGTAACGAATCTCAGCCATGGGTACCTGCCGCAGTCTGGGTATACACGTCGGCGGCCGCCGCCGCATAGTCCGGCTCGCGGCCCAGGCATGCCGCCTCCACCGCCGCTTCTATTCTCGCCTCGACCGTGCGTTCGAACGTTCCTATGCGCTCGGCGGAAATTCCCATCGCTACGAGTCTTGCGCTGCTTAGCGCTAAAGGATCGCGGTTGCGGGCAGCGGCAAGATCGTCGGCGTCGCGATATTTCTGCGGGTCGCCCTCGTAATGGCCGCGCCAGCGGAAGGTCTTGCATTCGAGGATCTGCGGGCCGTCGCCGCGCCGCGCCGCGCCGACGATGCGGTTGGCCGCCAGGCACACCGCCGCGACATCGCTGCCATCGACCTGCACCGACGGAATTCCGAACGCATTCCCGAGTGCGCCCAGTTGTGCCGCGAACTGCCGGTCTAACGGCGAAAACTCGGACCAGCCGTTGTTCTCGCAGGCGAATATCAGCGGAAGCTTCCACAAGGAGGCGAGGTTGAGGCATTCATGCAGCACACCTTCGGCCATGGCGCCGTCGCCGAAGAAAGCTACCGCGATGCCACCGGTGCGGCGCACCTGATGCGCCAGCGCGCTGCCGAGCGCGATCGGCAGGCCGCCGCCGACGATGCCGTTCGCTCCGAGCATGCCGACCCGCAGGTCGGCGACGTGGATCGAACCACCGCGTCCGCGGCAAAGCCCTTCCTCCCGTCCCAGGATCTCGGCGAAAAACCCACGCAACTCGACACCCTTGGCGAGGGCATGACCGTGACCGCGGTGATTCGAAGCGACAGTGTCCCCTGCTTGCAGTGCGGCGCAGATGCCGGCCGGAACCGCTTCCTGCCCGATGGATAAATGCAGGAAACCGGGTACCTCGCCGTCGGCAAACAGCCGCGACAAGCGTTCTTCCGAGCGGCGAATCAGCACCATGGTCTGGTGGAGCGAGAGCAGCTCCTGCTGGCTCAGTTCGATTTGCATCGGTTCCTCATGTGACAGTTGCACCTGTGGCGGCTGGAGCGGGCCTGGCAAATAGCCAAACCAGAACTAAGGTAATGACAATTTGCAGCGCAACCGCAGTGACTATCCACATCGGGTGGTTAGCCATTAGCACTTCAGGCCCTCTTAGCGCTTCGGAAAAGAACGAAATATTGCTCAAGTTAAAAACCAGGATAGTTACGAGCAGTGCCTTGCCGCCCCGAAATATCCACCAACAGAACAGGCCGTAGGCTGTTTCGACAAAGAAGGCCGCCAAGGGCATTGCGTAAAGCCCGATGCCGACTTTTTGATCCAGCAAAAAAGGAATGATCGATATGTCCCGAGTATGCGTAAGTACATCCAGGACAATATGCGAGAGAATCCCGATGGCTATGGCTACTGCGGCATCACGTTGCTTGTACAGCTTTCCTATGATGAACCAGGCTATCCATGCGAATAGCAGGGACGAAGCAATCGAGTGCGAATACGGCATGTATTCCAGGTGTATTTCGCTCACCGTGTTAACCACGGCTTCGGTTGAAGTACGCTCGATACCGAGATAGTTGAACAACACCCACAAGATTTCCACGAATTGCACGGACAGCAGCAGCCACATCAAAGGCACCTTTGGGTAGCGCTGCTTGATAATGAGTGCGGTCGCAGCATGGTTGATAGCGAACATCGAAAACCTCCTTGGTAAAGTCGCTTAGCGAATCAGATATGTCTTGAACCAGTCGCAGGCCGCCTGTGAAGCTTTGTTGAAGATGAACGGATCGTCGTAGACTTCGTAGTGGCTGGCATCGAGAAGTAGCAGCGATTTGGGCTCCAGCGCCCTGGAATAGGCTTGGAGCGCCAGGTCTGCCGGCGTCAGCAAGTCCTCGACCGCAACAATCATGAGCAATGGACGCGGCGAGATCAGCTCGATCGAAAGTGCCGGCCGGTACTCTGAAATTTTTTCGAACGAGTCCAGAGTCGCCACGTTGCGCCAACTCGGCGCGACGGTAGCCGCCAGCCCGGTCAGCCGCTCGTAAGCGCCGGGCGACGGCAGCAGACAGGGCGACCCGTCGTTCGATACGACAGGTAAGACCGATGCATGGCCAGACGTGAAGTCTTTTTCCCGTGTCTGCGCAATCATTTCGTGCATCGTCGCGAATTGGGTCGGTGTCATCAAGCGATTGAAGTTCTCCCAGATGTCCACCGCGGGTACTTGGGACACGACGCATTTAACGCGGCGGTCGAAGGCACCCAGATGCAGGACATGGCCACCGGAAAATGAGGTACCCCAAACGCCGAGCCGCGAAGAATCGACTTCGGGGCGTAACGACAGGTAGGTCAGTGCACTACGATAGTCCTCCAGTTGCTCCACCGGGTGCAGTTGCCCCTGCGGTTCGCCTTCCGACGCCCCATAGAAGCGGTAGTCGAACAGCAGCACCGCAAAGCCCGCTGCGGCAAAGACCTCGGCGAATTTCGGCACATCCATCTCTTTGACTGCGGAAAAGCCGTGCGCCATGACGATCGCCGGCCAAGTTTCCTTGAGGTTTCCCGTCGGATGATAAAACCATCCCCGGCAAATATCCCCCTTGCTTTTGAATTCGATATCCTCACGCATGTACCGGCGCCTCCTTCAACAAGAAATGCGACAGGGCCGGCGTGAGAAACAACGCGCCGACCATGTTCCACACGAACATGAAGGCGAGAAGAATGCCCATGTCCGCCTGGAACTTGATCGGCGACCAGGCCCAGGTGATCACGCCGGCGGCCAGGGTTACGCCGACCAGCGCCACCACCTTGCCGGTGAACCGCACGGCTTTCATGTAAGCCTCGGCCAGTGACAATCCCCTGCGCTGCTGCGCCAGTTGCACCGACAGGAGGTAAAGCGCGTAGTCGACGCCGATGCCGACGCCGAGCGCGATAACCGGCAGTGTCGCCACCTTGACGCCGATGCCCAGCACCACCATCAGCGCTTCGCACAGAATCGAGGTAATCATCAGCGGCGTCACCGCGACGACGACCGCACGCCACGAACGAAAGGTGACGAAGCACAGCGCGATCACCGCAACATAGACCAGGACCAGCATCTGCGCCCACGCCCTTTTCACCACGATGTTGGTCGCCGCCTCGATGCCCGCGCTGCCTGCGGCAAGCAAAAACTGCCGCTCGGCGGTATTGTGCTGCTCGGCGAACAATTCGGACGCCCTGACCACTTGTTCGAGCGTTTCGGCCTTGTGGTCACCGAGATAGGCAATCACCGGCATCACCGAGCATTCCGTGTTGAACAGGTCCGGATTGTTAACCGATGCCTGTTGTGCCGCGTAGTTCAGAACATCCTGGTTGCGGCTGATGGTCAGCCACTTCGGGCTACCCTCGAATGACCCGGAAGTAATCTGCCGCGCGGAATCGGCGAGCGAGACGGTCGTCTGCACATCCGGCAGTTGCTTCAACGTCCATGCCAGACGATCAGCTTCAACCAGTGTCCGGTACTTAAGGCATCCCTCCATGGCGGTCTTGACGATTACCGCGAACTGGTCGCTCGACAGCGCGTAGTTGGCGGTAATGTAGGCGTTATCGCGGTTGTAGCGCGAATCCGGGCGCAACTCCGGCGCACCGGCATCGAGATCGCCGATCTTCAGGTGGGTGCTCACCACGAATCCGCCAATGGCGAGCAACGCGGCCACGCCCAGCGCGCCAACAGCCCAGCGTCTTCCGGTGAAACGATCGAGAAAGATCCACAACTTACCCAGCCCATGGCCCCGGGTTTCATCGCGTTCCTCGCGCAAACTGCGTGCCGCTGCGCTGGCGCTTACGCCGGTAAATGACAGCAGCACGGGCAGCAGCAGTAAATTCGTAAAGATCAAAACCGTCACTCCGATGCTGGCAGTCATCGCGAGATCCCTGATCACGGGAATATCGATCATCATCAATACCGCGAATCCGACCGCATCGGCCAGCAGTGCGGTAACGCCGGCGACGAACAAGCGGCGAAAGGTATAGCGGGCCGCGACCAGACGGTGTGTGCCACGCCCGATGTCCTGCATGATGCCGTTCATCTTCTGTGCGCCATGCGAGACACCGATGGCGAAAACCAGGAACGGCACCAAAATCGAGTACGGGTCGAGATTGAAGCCAAATAACGCCACCAGCCCCAATTGCCAGCACACCGCCACAATCGAACAGCCGATCACCAGAACCGAGCTGCGCAAGCAACGGGTGTAGGTGTACATGATGGCGGTGGCAATCAGCGCGGAAAGGCCAAAATACATCATCACCTCGTGCAGCCCGTCGATCAGATCACCCACCAGTTTGGCGAAGCCGATCACGCGGATGCGGATGCGTGGCGCTTCCGCTGCAGCAGGCTTGGTTTCAGCGATCTCCGTCGTTTCATACTTGGCGCGAATCTTGTCTTCGAGGGAACGCGACAGTTTGTGGTAATCGAGGCGCTTGCCGGAACCGGCCTCATTATCGAGTAACGGGACGAAGATCATGCTCGACTTGAAATTGTTGGCGACGAGACTGCCAACCAGTCCGGCGCGCGCGATGTTCTGCCTGAGCTGCTCCACACTTTTCGTCGAACCGTCGTAGGCGCCTGGCATCACCGGACCGCCGGTAAAACCTTCCTCTGTCACCTCGGTCCAGCGCACCGCCGGTGTCCACAGCGACTTGACCCAGGCGCGATCCACGCCGGGAGTCAAGATGAGTTCGTCGTTAACCTGCTTGAGCACCTCCAGGAATCGCGGATCGTAGATATCGCCATCGACATTCTCGACCACCACCCGCAGCGCATTCCCCAGGCCACGCAGATCCTTCTGGTACGTTAGGTAGTTCTTTATGTAGGATTGACTCTGCGGAATCATCTTCTCGAAGCTGGCGTTGAGCACGAGCTTCGTCGCCGCAGCGTAGCCGAGAAGCAGCGTAATGACCGCGCAGGCGAGCACCACTAGCAGGCGGTTGTTGAATACCAGCCGCTCCAGCGGGTTTCCGGAACTCTTGTCGAAAGAGTGCAGTTCGCGAACCACCGGCATATGGTCGGGATCGTCGGAGATGTCTGCCATCGCGATAGTCGATGTAAGGGCAGGGTCGCGCTAGCGCGCCGCCGTATCGGCGACAATGACGCCGCGCAATCCGACCAGCACCAATTTACCGCCGCCCGCGTCGACGATGCCCGTTGCCGGCAGCGGGTTCTTGATCGGTAGTCGCGCAAACGTACGGCCACCATCAGCGCTCGTCACGGCGCGCCCCCCGAGGTCGACCAGCGTCACCGTGCCCTGCGCGTTCGTCGTGGCGCCGACGATGCTCACCGGCAGACCGACATCGATCTTGGCCCATGTCCTGCCGCCGTCCTCGCTGCGAAACACGTTGCCGCGCAGACCGAAAACCAGCACAGCCAAGTTGGCGTTAACGACCCCAAAGAAGCTGCCTTTGTATGGTACCGGCAGCGCCTTGAACTTCAACGCGACCGGGTCGAGTTTCAGCACCACACCCCCTTCGCCGACGATATACAGGCCATCCGGCCCCGGTCGGATTGAATATAGATTGAAGAATTTCGGGTTCTCGGTGCGGTCGAACCAGGGTAGCCAGTTCTTGCCGCCATCCTGAGTGCGAAAGATAAGATTGTAGGCGCCTACCGCGTAGCCTGTCCGCGCATCGGCAAACCAGACGTCGAGAAACGGCTTGTCCGGACCCTGCGCCTGGTAACGTACCGCTTCGGCGAGTAGGCGCCGGGCCTCATCCGACCCGGGTTCGAGTACAAGTTTACGCCTCATGGCAGTCACCAAGAGTTGGTTCGCCTGGCGTCCGTCGAGCTGCAATTTCCAATGGTCGCCACCGTCAGTTGTATGGAGGATAACGCCATCATGACCCACCGCCCAGCCGCGCTCCGAGTTGACGAAGAACACCGCAGTAAGATCGACGCTTACCGGCACAGGTACCTGACGCCATGACGCTCCGCTATCCAGAGATACGACGATGTGACCCCGCTGTCCGACCGCGACGAGGCGATCACCAGCACGTACCACGGCCTGTAACAGACTGTTGCTCGCGAGTGACGAAAGCAGTGCGGGCGCGTCAAGCGGATCGACGAAGATCGCTCCCCAAGCCGGCGACAAGGCTGCTGTCGCGCCCATTGCGTACAGAGCAAAAGTAGCCGAACGTATGGCGTTCATCGTTTCGAAATGGCGTGCGCAGCCGCTTAACTTCAGCGCACACCCGCTCCCGCAAGTGCTTCGGGCGAAAAGAACGCATCGCCGGGCATTTCAGTCATGTGCTTGATTCCTTCGTGGGCGCCGTACAAGCCGTTGACGTTGTACGTCCCGGAAATGAAGTCGTAATTCGCAAAACTGTCGAAGAACGGCGCCATAACGTCATAGGAAAAAGTAGAGAAAGAAAATGTCGAGCGATACAACTGCCCGCGGGCGTCGTATTGGTCCGAAGCCACCGCTGCCCAACTATCCTCGTCGATATAAAACACCCGCTTGCTGTAGATGTGGCGCTTGCCCGGCTTCAGCGTCGCCTCCACTACCCAGACACGGTGTAGCTCCCAACGCACCATGTCGGGGTTGATGTGGCCCGGCTTGGTGACTTCGGCCGGCAGTGCGAAGTAGGTGTACTTATAGTTGTCGTAAGGGATGTACATCTCTTTCTTGCCGACAAGTTTGAAGTCGAAGCGGTCCATCGCACCGTTGAACACCGATGCATCGTCGTAGGTGGCTGTGCCCGCCGTTTGCGGGTTCGGCGTGTCGTAGGCTATTTCCGGCGCGAGCTTGACGCGACGTTGGCCCGGCAGGTATTGCCACGCGCGGCGAACTTGCTTCAGCGCGTTGGGGTAGTCCCACACCACGAATGCTTCACCCGCACGGCGCGCGGGAGCGACATAAACAACTTTGACCTTCCAGTGGGATTCTGTCTCTTTTAGAAAGCCGGTCTTTTTCGGGTCGTACATCGGCCAGGCATACGTGGCATCGCCAGTCGTGGCAAGCCATGCCTTGCCGTCAGAACCGACGTTATACGAGTCAAATCTGGCGCTCCAACCGAGGCCACGATAATTAAGCAGGTGATTCCACATTACCTCGTAACCGGTTTTCGGAATCGGAAATGGATAGCCGGGCATGACGTTCTCGATGCCTTCGCCGCCATCGGTGGTCTTGGATACAAAGGCGTTCTTCTTGGTGTTCTCGATGATGCGCAACGGAAAATGGATGGGACGATGCGTCGGGTATACATCGACACGCATCGTCGGGTAACGTCTCAACAGTTGCTTCGTTCCCTCGGTGAGCTTGTCCGCGTTTGCCGCTATGTCCTTGGACGTGATGCTGAGCCGCGGCTTTTCGCTCCCGTACGGGTCGATGAGTTTGAGCGAGTTTTCCTGAAAACCAGCAGGTGGCGTCGTCAATCCACCGGTCCATTCCGGAATCGTGCCGTCTGCATTGCCGGCTTTTTCTGCGCCGGTCGGTGTGAGGTTCTTTCCCAATTGCTGTGCTTCTTGGGCGGTCACCGCAGCCAATGCCGTGCTTGTAAAGGCAATGCTTAACGCGGCCGCAATCAAGGATTTCAGGTATTGCATGCTGTACTCCTTATCAGAATGTCGTCTTGAGGGTTAGGGATACAAAACCGCGATCCTTGAGCAGGGGGGTGATTCCCCTGCTCGAAGTGATCTGCCCCATGGCGTTGGTCGCGAATGGCCCGAAGTAGCCAACGTAACTCAGGTCGATACGGTGCTTTTGGTCGATATCGGCACCGACACCTATGGAAAAGCTACCTGCATCCTTCCATCCACCGGAAGCAACGGCAGAGGTACCCGACAGCCCGACGGAATAGGCAATCGGCAGTTGCACATCGATACCGGGATACACCTGATACCAGGTAGGCGTGAAGTTGATGGACAGTCCAACGAAATTCTTGCTTACCTTGTCAATGCCTGTGTAAGAGTCACGGCCCTGGAATACGTCCGAACCCTGGGTAACCTTGCTCCAGTGATTCCATTGCAGTTCGGCGAGCCAACTCGCCGTGTCGAAGAGTTGCGTCTTTGCTACGGTCCCCAGTAGGTTGACCACGCCATGCCAGGTATCGCCGACTGCTCCGCCCGTCTTCCCTTGCGTGGGCAGCGCGCTGATTGCGCCCGGCGTCATCGCTGCAAGCGCCGCCGGAAGAATCAGCACCGGATCGCTGTTGAGGGGCATGTTCCTGCGATAGTTTAGATCGGCCCCGACGCTGACCCCGGCGACACTCTTGGAGAGGCTGATGCCGAGGATGTCGATGTTGCTCGGATAAATCTCGTAATACTGGCCTACGTTGCCATTCAATATCTGCGGGATGCTGGCCGCCGAGGGATTGATGTGGCAGGTTGAAGCATTCAAACTGGTGAAGCCCAAGGCATTGCAGATCGCCGCCGGTAATGCCGCTGCTCCCGGCTGGATATGGATTTGCGGCTGAATATCGGAAGTCTTGCGGTAATACATACCTAGTGTGCCTTCCAACCACCATGGGCTCCAGCGCCCTGATAGCCCCCAGTCACCACTATTTTTCGGTTTTACATCGGTGCCACGCAGGAGTCGCTGTCCAGGTCCGGCGATGATTGATTCTCCTCCGTCCAGCAGCATATCGAATGCGCCGAGGTAGGATCCCGCCTCGGGTATGCGTATCGGCTTCCATTCGAGAAAGTACTGCGCGGCTAACGCCAGCTCCGGCGTGGCTAGAAGTTGGGCTGAAATGGCGTTTCGCGGCAGAAACACTTCTTTCGCTTCCACGCCGGGCACGGCAAGTCCTTTGCGAAAATCCAGCGGACTCTGTCCGTAGTTAACCCCATGTAGCGGTGAAAGCAGGGACTCGCCCCAAACCAAGGTATGCCGTCCCACCTTTAGATTGAGCGGTCTGCCCCCTAGCTCTGTCTGGCCAAACACGAAGGCATCGAGAATTTCGCCGGAAGGTCCCTTGAGGAATCGTCTTGCGGTGTCGCCCAAGCCGAGTGCCGGTGCGCCGCCGACCATGTGGTTAGAACTCGCAACGCTAGTATTGTCTAGCTGGCCGTAGGCATTGTCGTACCAAGCGGCGGCGCTGACGCGGAAGCCGTTGACTTTACGGTAGACAAAATCGAACTCCGACAGGAGGTCAATGCGATTCGCTACGGTCCCCTTGTTGAAATTTCGATCTCCGTCGTCAAAGTTGGGGCTGGCAAGAATATTCGGGTTCTGCTCCTGTACTCGATAGGCGTAGTTATACCTCAACGTGTTGTCCCAACGCACGGCCAAGTCTTGATTGCCCGTATCGAAGTCCACGGCATGCGCCGCGCTCCAAGCGCTCAACGACGATACAACGGCTGCCGCGATGACGCGGCGCCGAAAACCCGACCGTACGTTCACTCCCTTCTTCGCGTTCTTCATTTCCTCCCCCTCCAGTAAATTAATGCTTACCCACAAGACCATCGATACTCGGTCAGATCAAACGATGGCCACCGTCGATATGCAGCGTTTCCCCCGTTATGTATCCCATCTTCATCAGAAACAAATAGGCTTGCGCCACTTCTTCCGGTGTTCCAATCCGCCTCACGGGAAGGCTCGAAGCGACATGGGAAATGATTGCGTCGCCCTGCGCGCCAAGAAACCGGTGCAGGAAACCCGTATCGCACATGCCAGGAGCGACTACGTTGAATCGAACCGGAGCCATTTCAACGGCCAGCGTACGCGCCAGGCACTCCAGTGCAGCAGCCGCGGCAGCGCCCAGTGCTTCGTTCGGGAGCGGCTTGGAAACAGCCAGGCCGGAAGTCAAGGTGACGGAAGAGAGGGGAGATAATTTCGGCGCGGCGGCACGTATTACATGAGTCGCCCCCATCAGGCGGACGTCTACCTGTAGCCGCAAGTCGCTCTCGGCCATTTGACTCAACGCACCGGCGCCCTCCAAGTGGGCGGCCGTGATGGCGATATGATCTACTTTATCTATTTTCGAGAAAAATCCATTGACCAGATCCGGCCGGGTGACGTCGATCATCTCTCCGACGACGCCGTTGCCGAGGGTTTCCAAAGCGTGATCGAGCGCCGCGCGATTACGCCCGCCTATCGTCACTTTGGCGCCTTCCGCCTGCGCCGCCTTGGCGATCTCATAGCCGATTCCACTGGCCCCGCCAATCACGATGACATGCTGGTTTTTCAGATTCATGTGTATTCTTCCCCTTATCCAAAATAATTCAGGCAATGATGTTGGGAGCGAGCGGCTCTCAGATCCGCCGCTTGACGCCCTGCCAGAAGCGTTCGCGCACGTCGCGCTTCAGCACCTTGCCGACGGGACTGCGTGGCAGGCTGTCCCAAATTTCGATGCTCTTGGGAGCTTTGACGCTGCCCAGGCGATCCTTGCACAGCGCGATCAGGTCGCCGGGTTCGACGCTCGCACCCGGCTTCAGCTCCACAACCGCCTTGACCGCCTCACCCCATTTATCGTCGGGTACGCCGATCACGGCGCAGTCCTGCACGGCCGGATGTGACCAGATCGTCTGCTCGACCTCGGAAGGATAGACATTGAAACCGCCAGTAATGATCATGTCCTTCTTGCGGTCGACGATATGGATCAGGCCGTCTTCGCTTTTGATCCCGATGTCGCCGGTGTGATGCCAGCCGAACGTCGATGCGGCAGCGGTGGCCTCGGGGTTGCGGTAATAGCCGGTCATCACCAGATCGCCGCGCACCACGATCTCGCCGGGCTCGCCCAGCGCCAGCAGACGGCCGTCGTCGTCCATGATCTCGACCTGCATGAACGGCGAGACTCGCCCGGCACTGGCGAGCCGCCGCTCCCAGTCGCCATCGCCATCCTGGGCATGGTCTAGGGGATGCAGCACGCTACAGAACACCGGCGCTTCGGTCTGGCCGTAAAGCTGAGTCATCACCGGACCGAACACGGCGACCGCTTCCTTCAGCTTGTCGACCGACATCGGCGAGGCGCCATAGAGGAAATATCGCAGCGAGCGATAGTCGTGATACCGCACATCAGGATGAGCGAGCAAGGCGTAGATTGCGGTCGGCGGCAGGAACAGCGTGGTGACGCGGTGGAGTTCGATCGCCCGCATCACCGCAACAGGTTCGAAGGAATCGAGAATGATGACCTTGCCGCCCTGGCCCAGCGCCGGCATGCACTGGACTCCGGCGGCATGGGTCAGCGGCGTCGCCGCCAGAAACACCTGTGGCTCGCTTGACGGCAGCAGCAAATAGTAGCTGGCGAACAGCATGTCAAGATTGCGCCGCGATAGTTCGACTATTTTTGGCCGGCCGGTGGTGCCGCCGGTGCCAACCATCAGGCAGGGCGCCTCGGCCGGTAGCTCGACCAGCGTGATCGTTGCCGGGATTTCGGCCAACCAATCGGCCAAGGCCGGCGCCGTCGCGCCCGGCCGGTCGATGCAGATGAACTGTCGCAGTGAGCCGACCTCGGTGCGAATGCGGTCGACGTGTTGCTCGAAGGTCGAATGATAGAACAGCACTTCGCAATCGCTGTCCTGCAACAGTGCAATGTTGTCGGCGAGCGAGCCGCGGGCATTCACCGGCACCCAGACGCCGCCCATCCTGAGTGCGCCGAAGGTGCAGCAAAAGCCGACCAGGTCGTTCGGCGCGTAAATCGCGATCTTTGCTCCAGTCGCCGTCCCGTCGCGGGTCAGGGCGCCGGCAATGCGGCAGCTCAAGGCGCTGAATTCGCGATAGCTCGAACTGCGCTCGTTATGGACAAAGGCGGTGCGTTCGGGAAAGCGGACCGAGCTCTGATCGAGGAAGGCGACGATGCTCATGCGGCTCTCCCGAGAATAGTAATGACAACTGATGCCTCCTCGAAACCGGCAAAACCGCCGCCGTTCTCGGCGATCGCGAAGCGGGCAGCAGCGACCTGGCGACCGCCCGCTTCGCCGCGCAGCTGGGTCGAGAGCTCGACGATTTGCGCCAAGCCGGTCGCTCCGAGTGGGTGGCCTTTCGATTCCAGGCCGCCGGACGGATTGACCGGAATACGACCGCCTAGCCTGGTGGCGCCGGTTTCGCTGTAGCGCCCGGCCTCGCCGATCTCGCAGAGGCCGAGATTCTCGATCTGAATGATTTCGCCCATCGCGGTCGCGTCATGCACCTCGGCCACCGATATGTCGCCCGGCCCGATCCCGGCGATCTCATAGGCTTCCTGCGCCGCAAGGCGACAGGCATGACGGTCATACTCGTCGAGCGAGCGATCGCTGCCGCTGCGAAGTACGATGGCCTCGAGCGCCACCGGACGCGCATTAGGAAAGCGGTGCAGGCCTTCGCGGGTACACAAGATCACCGCAGCCGCACCGTCGCTGATCGGTGAGCACATCGGCAAGGTGATGGGCCAGTCAACCAGCCGTGCGGCCAGCACCTCGTCGACGGAGGTATCGTGGGTATATTGCGAGAGCGGATTGAAGGTCGAGTGAAAATGGTTCTTGGCAGCAACCGTGGCGAGCTGACGCTGAGTCAAGCCGAACATCTTCATATGGTTCTTGGCCAGCGCAGCGTATATCTCCATGAATTCGCTGCGTGTACCGTCCGGTGACACTATGCTCGCAGGTACCGGCGTTCCGGCGCTGTGGCGGCGCAATTCGGCCATCAGCCGGCCGTCGTCATGAACGTCCCAGCCGCCACGAAACAGGGCAAAGGTCTGGGCGCGGTCGGCCCGGTACATCTTCTCGACGCCGACCGCCATCGCCACCTCGGCCTGTCCGGCGAGCAGGTGATTGACGGCAAGATAGAGCGCGGTGCTGCCGCTGGCGCAGGCATTCTCCACGTTGGCAATCGGGATATGCTGAAAACCGCAGCTGCGCAACGCGATTTGGCCCGGCACCGCGTGCTGGCCTTCCAGCGCCCCTTGGGAGACATTGGCGAAATAGGCCGCCTCGACGTCGCCGACTGCCGCAGTGGCATCCTCGAGCGCATGACCGACCGCTGCTGCGGTCAGGTGCTTTACAGATTGGTCCGGAAACTTGCCGAACGGCGTCATGCCGACGCCCAGGACGAATATGCCGGTCTTGCTCATGCCTTTGCTCCCCCGCAGTAGCCGTTCAGCGGCTTATGGGGAAAGCTTAGCGAACGACCCTGGGCGTGGCACCCCCCGGAAGCGGGGCTTTGATGTTCAGCCGGCGATGAGTCCGGTCGCACGCAGCCGGGCAATCGCCTTGGTGCGCGTATTCACGTCGATCTTGGCGTAAATGTTCTTCAGATGCCATTTCACCGTCTGTTCGGTGATCGCCATCATCGCTCCGATCTCCCGGTTGCGGTGGCCGGCCGCCAGCAGCCGCATCAACTGAATCTCGCGATCCGACAACTGGATATCGAGGCCGGCATCGGGTGTGCTCGGCGCCGGTCGTGGTGCGACAGGTTCGTCAGCCCGTTTCGGCATCACTCCGGTCGGCAACGCATGGGTCAGAGTAATATCGAGTATCGACCGCGCGAACCCTGCCGCCGCCGCCCGATCAGCAGCGGCCTCGAATTTCTGCCGCGCTTTTAGCTCCGCCTTGAGGCCGGCCCAGGCGCAGGCCTGCAAGACTAGCGCCTCGACGACACGGCCGGCACAGCCGGTCTCGCGGCTGTTCTGCAGTACCTCACCAGCAAAGCGCAGGCATTGGGAATATTGATGGCGGGCCAGGGCCAGGCTGGCCCGCAGCAATTGCAGACGGTTGATGGCTTCGCTCAGGTGGCGCAGCGGCGCGCTCTGTAACGCTGCTAGATCCTCGAGCAACGCTTCGGCACGACCGAGACTGTGATCGCGGAGCGCCATCGTTACCTGCATCGCAATCGCTGCGGCCTGAACGCGCCGCACGCCATGGCTCCGACCGATCTGCTTGGCGGCGCGAACATCGCTGGCGGCAGCATCGCGATCGCCGCGGGCGAGTGCGATTCGCGCCCGCTCGACCAGCGCCATGCCATGCACCGCGCCGCCGCTCTGCGCTTCGCTGACCCTGATTGCCTGCGCGACGTGGGCGGCGGCCTCGGCAAGTTCGTTGCGCTCGTACAGTACCTGCGCAAAGCGGACTTGGGCCATGCCGGCCAGCACATGACCTTCCCAGCCGCCTAAGTGCATGTCGTGGAGCAACACCTGAAATATTTCGGTCGCTTTGATGCTGTGGCCAAGCTGAAACCAGGCTACCCCGATGCTGATGCGCGCCAGCGTATTGAGCAGCATGCCGCCGCCGGCCTCGGCATACTCGATGGCAAGCTCGAGCGGGCGCAGGGTTTTTTCATATTCGCCGCGCGCCCGGAAATAAAACGCGGTGGTCAGCTCAATCATCCCCAGCATGAACGGATTGTCCTCGGGAATCGCCTCGCGCAGGCGCAGGGAATAGCTGTCGATGTCGGGCGCGTCGTCGCGCAGTTGATGCAGCATCGCGCGCACCACTTGTAGCTCGGCGCGCTGTAGGGCGATAGTGGCATCATCGATCGGCTTACCGACCTGGCGCCGCTTCAGCTCCTGCTCGGTTTCGAGTATGCGCAGTTCGGCCTTGGCGAACTCGGCCGGATAGATCAGGCACCAGGCATGCAGCATGCAAAGTGTCGGACGGGTGCGCAGGATCGCGTCCGGCAGCTTCTCGAGCCATTGGCGGAGCCGATGGAATTCGCCATGGGCGAGATGACGCCAGCCAACACGGGCGAGAATCCGTTCGACGGCGGCGAAATCGAGTGCGGCCAGATAATAGTCGACCGCCTCGTCGAGCAGCTCATGCGTCTCGCACCAGGCGGCGGCACGCGCGAACAGCATAGGCAGTTCCGCTGGTCGCTCGCGCCGCAACCGCGCCTCAAGGAAGTCGGCGAGCAGCCCGTGCAGCCGGTACCATTGCCCGTCATCCCCAACTGGCTGGATCAACATATTGGCATGCTCGAGCGACTGCAAAATTGCGCCGCTGTCGTCGATCTCGAGCGCGGCATCGCAGAATTTGCCGCCCATGCGGGCGAATGCCGAGGCCCGTAACAGGAAATCGGCGGGACGGACCGGCAGCGCGTTGAGCACGTTCTCGCAGAGGTAGTCGACCATCCCGGCGCTGGGTGCCGACAAGGTGGCGATGAAGGCCGAGGGGTCAACTTGGCGTGAGAGCGACAAGGCCGCAAGCTGCAGCGCCGCTGCCCAACCTTCGGTCCGTCGATGCAACGCGGCCAGATCGGCCGCGCTCAAGGACAACGCATGACGTTGGGTCAAGAATTCACGGGTCTCCTCAATGGAAAACTGCAAATCCTCAGGTCCAAGCCGACCAACCATGCCTTCCGCTTGCAGGCGGCTGACCGGAAACGGCAGATCGCTGCGGCTCGTAATCACGCAAGCCAGATTGTCCGGCAGGTTGCTCAGGATAAAATCGATGCAGCCAAAGGCGGCGGGGGCAACCAATTCATGCAAATCGTCGAGCACCAACAGCATATCGCCTGTCGCCGCGCCGATGGCGTTGAGCAGCGGCGTCAGCACGGCGACAGGCGGCAACAGTGCACCCGCCGCCATCGGTCCGCTGACCGCCTCGGTGATGCCGGGCGCAAATTTGGCTGCGGCGGCGACCAGCAGATGCAAGAGACGCGATGGGTCATTGTCGTGGGCATCGAGCGAAACCCAGCCGAGCTTGACCCCGCTTGCCTCAAGTCGCGCGGCGAACTGTACGGCCATCACTGTTTTACCGAACCCCGCAGGTGCTCGGATGACGATGACCCGGTGCCGGGCAAGCTCCTCCGGAAATCGATCAAAGCACAACCGCGCGATGACATGCCGCGAATGGCGGGGCGGGAACAGCTTGGTCTCGAGCACCGACGGCGGGCGCTTGTCGGACCGAAGATGATCGGCCTTCGCCATGGTTTTCTCCCTCTCTCGCCAGCCAGCATGCGGTCGGCTCCTAAACATTCAGCAGCCGTTCGATCCGACCGATGTCGCGGTCGCAGTCGTCGCGCGCGCCATGCCAAATTATACTGCCATGATCTAGGACATAGAAGTGCGGAAGGTGTAGCGATTGCTATCTGCGCCGGTGATGCGGTCATCGGCCGAAACAATATTGAGTTGAGCAGCAACGTCCTGCGTTGAACGGCGAGCTTCATCAGCGCGAGAGTGGCGTGCGAACTCGCCTCGCCGAGCAGGATATGAGCTCCGTTGGCCAACGCCTTTGTTGCCTTCTGGATCGCAGCTTGCGGCTTGGCTTCGCCGTCTTCCCACACCACTTCGATCAGCACGCCGAGCACCTTACCGCCGCGATCTTCAAGCGCCAGCGCCATGGCCTGTTTTGCCACCTCACCGGCGATAGCGTAAGGACCGCTAAACGGCAGGATGACCCCAATTTTGAATTTCTCCGCGGGTTGAGCCAAGACAGGTACCGTAGCCAGCACATAGATGATAGTACCCCACAGGGCCGCTCTTGATATCTCCATATCGTCCTCCCGTCGTTATCGATCTGATCGCGAGCATGCGACCAGATCCTTTGCGCCAACATGAAAGCTCAATTAGCGATGAATGGCGCCATTCCAAAGAGGGGTCTGCTGCGCCCCTATGGCTTGGCAAGCGCAGCCGCCGAACCGCAATCATTCGCTAATGACGCTGCGCGCCGTCAGCGCGACTCTGCGCCAGCTTGGGCAAGCATAGACTACAGAACGCCGCTGCACAGTCCAGACTTTGTGGAAGTCGCCGGCGATCCGGAACTTCCGTTGCAACTGCGGAAGCCACCACTGCGCTATCATCCCCGTCGCGTAACGCATAAAGATTTCCCGTGCTGTACGTTGATGGGATTTGCGAATGATCCCGTTCAGTTTTTGTTATGACTGAACTGGCTAGTGATCGAGACTCATCCTGTAGACCATTCAGATAAACAAAGGCGAGTACTAGCATGGAAGATGAGACAAAGTGTGAACTTGCCACCCTCGGCGGCGGCTGCTTCTGGTGCCTGGATGCGGTATTCCTGCGGCTCCAGGGCGTAGTGTCGGCGGTTTCTGGATACTGTGGCGGCAAGACAACAAATCCGAGTTACCGGGATATCTGCACAGGCGAAACCGGTCATGCAGAGGTGGTGCAAATCCGCTTCGACTCTGCGCTGCTCGGCTATGCCGATCTGCTCGAAGTCTTTTTTGCCATCCACAACCCGACCACGCTCAACCGCCAGGGCAACGACATCGGCACGCAATACCGCTCGGTGATTTTTACCCACTCCGACGAGCAGGCGCGCATCGCACGGGCAAGCATTGCCGCCCTCAACGCCGCGCATGCCTACCCTGACCCGGTGGTGACCGAGGTGCTGCCTGTCCCGATTTTTTATCCCGCCGAAGATTATCACCAGGATTACTTCGCCAACAATCCGCGTCAGCCCTATTGCCAGGCGGTCGTCGCCCCCAAGGTGAGCAAGCTCATGCAGAAATTCGCGGATCGGTTGAAGGCCGGCATATGAGCCGGTGGGCTGCCGGTCTCAAACCAGCACGATGGACAGATCGCCGAGCCCTGCGATGCTGCCGACCAGGGTATCCCCCTTCTCCACCTTGCCGACGCCTTCGGGTGTGCCGGTAAAAATCAGGTCGCCCGGCGCCAGGCTGAAATATTCGGAGAGATTGGCGATGATCTCCGGCACCGACCAGATCAACTTGGCAATATCACTGCTCTGTTTTTCCTGACCATTCACCTTGAGCCGGATGGCGCCCTGGTCAAGTATCCCCGTCTCGCTCAACGGATGGATCGATGCAAGCGGCGCCGACTGGTCGAAGGCCTTGCCGATTTCCCAGGGCCGGCCCTTGTCGCGCATGGCGAATTGCAGATCGCGCCGCGTCATGTCCAGCCCGACGGCATAACCGAAAACATGCGCGTTGGCCTGGTCGACGGGGATATTGCCGCCGCCTTTGCCAATCGCCACCACCAGCTCGATCTCATGTTGCAGGTTATCCGTGCGTGACGGAAAAGCCACTTTGCCCAGCGTGCCGGTCAACACCGGTACCACGGCGTCGGCTGGCTTGCAAAAGAAGAAAGGCAGTTCGCGGGCATCGAAACCCATCTCTTTGGCATGCTCGGCGTAGTTGCGGCCGACGCAGTAAATACGCCGCACCGGAAACATTTCCTGGCTGCCGGTTATCGGCACGGCGGCCTGATGCAAAGGGAAAATATGGTTCAAGCGAAGCTCCTTCCAGTTAAAACCGCAATATGTGTTGTCATGCCTTGAATCGATTGCACAGCGGCCCGTCGAGCGGATTTTCCAGACTGCGCGCAATCGCTTCAACCAATTGCTGCGCCTCCGCCGGAGTGAAGTTTGCCAGCAAGCGGTTGGCGTTGTCAGCGTCCAGCCGGACGGTGTGCGTCAACCCATCGCTGAGCGTCACCTGGAACCCGGCCAGCCGCTTGGCTACCCAGTCCTGATTCTGTCCGGCCAGCACCGCCTGTTCCTGCATCAGCGTGTCATACAGCGCGTCAAGTTCCTCGGCGGCAGCCTCGGCGATCTCCTCGGAAACCGCCACCACCGACCCGGCAATCTGGTCTGCGCTGACTTCGCAGGCTACGCCCAGGCTGGCGGCGCGGGCCAGGTAACGGTCGCGCAGGTGGTCGTCGAAGAACTGATATTCGAACATGCCGGTGATTATTTTTCTTCAGCCAGCAGCTTGTTGATCACAGCGATACTCTCCGGGCTGTCGAACTCCCGGCCACCGATGGCCCGATAGACGATGCGGCCTTTCCTGTCGAGCAGGAAGGTGGTGGGCAGACCCTTGATCGGCCATTGCCGCAGGGCCGCGCTGTCTTTGTCGAATACGATGGTGAAGGTCGGCGCAGCGTCCAGTGTCCCCATAAAATCGAGCACCGTTTCTGCGTTCTCGCCGATATTCACCGCCACGATTTGCAGATCGGTTTTCCCGCCGTGTTGCAGCCAAAGCCGCTGTAGTGAAGGCATTTCACGCCGGCAGGGCGGGCACCAGGTTGCCCAGAAGTTGATGATGACTACCTTGCCCCGCAGCTTTTCAAGACTCACTTCCTTTCCATCCATATTCTTCAGCTTGAGCTTCGGCGCCAGCGGCGTGCCGGGAACCGGGCTGAAGACCTCCCCGCCAGCGGCATAAGCGGATGTCGCCCCGAACAGCGACAGGATCAACCCCGCCAGCAAAGCACGCCATCGTTTATTTGGCACAGCGAATCTCCCGAATTGTTCCAGCATGAATGTTGCTCCCTGTTTTCCATTTCACGGAGAGATCGAATTGTTCTCCGTGCGGCACGAGATAAGTCGTCATACCCTGATTCCAGTCGCCCGGCTCCAGCGTTTGTTCGACCGGATGCTGCGACCATTCGAAAGCGATGCGCGCACTTTGCGAGACACCGCGCGCTTTCCATTCTTTCAGCCAGTCATCCTTGAGCTTGAGTGGCCGGGCAACCCCGTCCCGCCGGGTATATCTCCAATCGCCCAGGCGGTATTCCACCGGCTGTGCAGACTGGTTCTTCACCAGGGTCATGAACACGCAGCTTGATGCGTAATAGTCCACATCCTTGCGCTGAAAACCGCGGGCAAGAAAAAATGCACGCGCCTGATCCGGGCTGATCTGCATCAACAGGACGCCGACGCCGTCAGCCTTGTCCGTGAACTGCCAGGATTCGATGCCCGTCTGCGGCTGTACGCTATGCTCGGTTTTGCCCCGGTCATCCGCAGCGCTGGCCGGAATTGCCGCCATCGCAATCCCGGCCAGCGCCAGCGCCATGAAATATTGTTTTCTCATCCTGCGCGCCTGCTCAGTCGATGGGAATGTAGGCGTAGCCTTTGTTCTGGTAGGCCGCCAGGGATATCCAGCTATTCCCGATCACTTTGACCTCCGGTATGGTGTCCTCGTTCTTGATCTTCAAATACCGGTTGGCCACTGCGCATTGATTCAACTGGTATTCCGGCTCCTTGCTCATCGCCTTGATTTTTTCCTTGATTTTTGCGGCCACTTCCAGATCCTCCAGCTTGATGCGGCTCTCGTCTTTCTGCACCAGCAAGCTGGCCGGACCCCGGATGGACAGAATGAAATGCGGCTTGCCGCCTTGCTTGATGATCGACTCGCGGGTTTCCTCCACCAGCCCGAGGCGCGACAGCAGCTTCTTGGCGTCGCCGGTGGTGACGTCGTAGATCACTTTGACATCCGCCAGGCCTTTCAGCGCTGCACCGTCTGCGGGCGGAGATTCAGCACTTACGCACCAACTGGCGCCGGACAATAGCAAGAAAACTGACGCAAATCTGAAAATTGCATTTGCCTTCATATTCGTTCTCCTCTCAATGGCTCGGGAAAATTCCCGTTCAGCATATAGTTTTTAGGGGTCGGGACTGCGCACGGCAAGACCCGGCGATGAGTCTAGCATGAGCGGCGGCGAGGCTGTTTTTGCCGCGCAGGCTAAGCGCCAACATGCTGCACAGCGCGGTGCGTGACACGCCATTGAATGCACTAATTAGGTGTTGATCGCCCTGATATGGTGCAATGCACGATGCTGTTGCGCTCATTGGTACAGAAAAATTCCATAGAAAACAACGCACATGTTTCTGGCACAGCGATTGCTGTATTGCGTCCATCTAGTGCATTCAGGAAAGCCAAGCATGGGCAAACAGAAACTGGTGATGGTCGGCAATGGCATGGCAGGCATACGCACGATTGAGGAGTTGCTGAAAATTGCCCCTGACCAGTATGAGATCACGGTATTCGGCGCCGAGCCGCATCCTAATTACAACCGCATTCTGCTTTCGCCGGTGCTGGCCGGCGAAATGACGGTGCAGGAAATCGTCCTCAACGACCTGGCCTGGTACCGGGACAACGGCATCAAGCTGCATCTCGGCAAAAAAGTGGAGAAGATCGACCGCATCAAGCGCCAGGTGATCGCCGACGACGGCACCGTCGAACCTTACGACCGTATGTTGCTGGCGACCGGCTCCTATCCTTTCATGCTGCCGGTGCCGGGCAATGATCTGCCGGGCGTGATCGCCTACCGCGACATCAAGGACACCGATGACATGATCGAGGCGGCCAAACATCACCACCACGCAGTGGTGATCGGCGGCGGCCTGCTCGGCCTGGAAGCCGCCAATGGCTTGAAACTGCGCGGCATGGATGTGACCGTGGTACACATCGAGTCATGGCTGCTGGAGCGCCAGTTGGACCAGACCGCCGGCGCCATGCTGCGAAAATCCCTGGAAGATCGCGGCCTGAAATTCCTGCTGGAAAAGCACACCGAGGCGCTGATTGCCGGCGAATCGGGCCGCGTTGCCGCCGTGCGCTTCAAGGACGGCATGCAGATCCCCGCCGAGCTGGTGGTGATGGCCGTTGGCATCCGTCCGAACACTGCACTGGCCGAAGCTGCCGGCATCTATTGCAATCGCGGCGTGGTAGTGAGCGACACCATGCAGACCTATGATCCAAAAATCTACGCGGTGGGCGAATGCGTCAATCATCGCGGCACCGTCTATGGCCTGGTCGCGCCGCTGTTCGAGCAGGCCAAGGTGTGCGCCAACCATCTCGGCAATTACGGCATTGGCCGGTATACCGGTTCGGTAAGCTCGACCAAGCTCAAGGTCACCGGCATCGACCTGTTCTCCGCCGGCAACTTTATGGGCGGCGAGGGTACCGAAGAGATCATGCTCAACGATGCAGCCGGCGGGATATACAAGAAGTTGGTGGTCAAGGACAACCGGCTGGTCGGCGGCGTGCTGTTCGGCGATACTGCGGACGGCTCCTGGTATTTGCAGATGCTGCGCGACGGCAAGGATGTACACGAAATCCGCGATCATCTGCTGTTCGGTCAAAGCGCTTTGTCCACCGGAGCGGGACACCAGGGACAAAACAAGGCGGCGCTGATGGCGGACAGCGCCGAAGTATGTGGCTGCAATGGCGTGAGCAAAGGCACTATCGTCAAGGCGATCAAGGAAAAAGGCCTGTTCACCCTCGATGACATCAAGAAATACACCAAGGCCTCATCCTCCTGCGGCTCCTGCACCGGCCTGTGCGAACAAATTCTTTCCTCGACCATCGGCGGCGCTTACACCCCGGCAGCTTCGGTCAAAAAACCCATGTGCGGCTGCATCGACCACAGCCACGACGAAGTGCGCAAAGCCATCCGCGAACACCGGCTGATCTCGATTCCCGAGGTGATGGCTTTCCTCGAATGGAAAACCCCGAATGGCTGCGACAAGTGCCGCCCGGCACTCAACTACTACCTGATTTCGACCTGGCCGCATGTCGCCAAGGACGATCCGCAGTCGCGCTTCGTCAACGAACGGGTGCACGCCAACATCCAGAAGGACGGCAGTTTTTCGGTGGTGCCGCGCATGTGGGGCGGCTTGACGACGCCCAACGAACTGCGCGCCATTGCCGATGCCGCCGAGAAATATCAGATCCAGACCCTCAAAGTCACCGGCGGTCAGCGCATCGACCTGCTCGGCGTGAAGAAGGAAGACCTGCCGAAAATCTGGGCCGACTTGAACCAGGCCGGGCTGGTTTCCGGCCACGCCTATGGCAAGTCGATCCGCACCGTGAAGACCTGTGTCGGCTCTGAACACTGCCGCTTCGGCACCAAGCTGGCGATGGATATGGGCGTCAAGCTGGAGAAAATGCTGTTCAACATGTACGCCCCGCACAAGGTAAAACTCGCCGTCTCCGGCTGCCCGCGCAACTGCTCTGAGGCAGGCATCAAGGATGTCGGCGTGATCGGCGTCGATTCCGGTTACGAACTGTACGTGGCGGGCAACGGCGGCATCAAGACCGAGGTTGCCCAGTTCCTGTGCAAGGTTCACGACGACGACGAGGTGATGGAATATGCCGGCGCTTTCCTGCAACTTTACCGCGAGGAAGGACACTACCTGGATCGTACCTGTCACTACGTCGAGCGGGTCGGCATGGACTACATCAAGCAGTGCATCGTCGAAGACACGCAGCAGCGCAAGGCGCTCTATGCACGCTTGCTCGACTCACTCAAGGGCGCCAAAGACCCGTGGGCCGATCGTGTCGCCGGAGTGCAAAAGCACGAATATCAAAAACTGGAAGCGTAGAGAAACACCATGAACAATGACTGGAAAAAAGTTTGCAACCTCGAAGACATCCCGCGCCTGGGTTCGCGGGTCGTCAAACACATGGATGAGGCTGAGGGGGGAATCGACATCGCCATCTTCCGCACCCAGGGAGAAGTGTTCGCGTTGCGCGACAAATGTCCGCACAAAGGCGGGCCGCTGTCGCAAGGCATCGTGCACGGCAAGCAGGTCACCTGCCCGCTGCACAACTGGAAACTCCATCTGGATACCGGCGAGGCGGTGGCGCCCGACCAGGGCTGCGCGCGGCGTTATCCGGTGAAGATCGAATCGGGCGTGGTTTTCCTGCAACTCTGAAGCGCAAAGCTTGCCATCAATAATTCCTAAGAGAGGACATCATGTATCTGGATAGCATAGATCACTTTGCCGACCTGGCAGTCAAGAAAGCCGCTGCGGTGCGCGCATCCGTGTCAGGTTTTATCGTCGCGGCAATGATGGCCGGAGTCTATGTGGGGATGGGCATCATCCTGATTTTCAGCGTCGGCGCCAAGGCTGATCCCGCCTATCAGCGCCTGATCATGGGCGTCTCGTTCGGCATCGCCCTGACCCTGGTGGTGTTTGCCGGCTCGGAACTGTATACCGGCCTTGCCATGATCATGCCGCTCGGCTGGCTGCGCAAACGCATCAATTTCGCCGATCTCGGCAAAGTGTGGCTGTTGAGCTGGGGCGGCAACCTGCTGGGCGGCATCGGGCTGGCGGTATTATTCGTGGCGGGCGGCGGCGGCGCGCTGCTGAGCGAAGGCGCGCCGCTGCTGCAAAAAATCGCGGCGGCGAAAATGAATGCGCCCGCCGGCGAACTGGTGGCCCGCGCCATTCTCTGCAACTGGCTGGTGTGCCTCGCCATATGGATGTCCAGCCGCACCAGGAGCGACACCGCCAAGCTGGTGATGATCTTCTGGTGCCTGTTCGCCTTCATTGCCAGCGGCTATGAACACAGCGTCGCCAATATGGCCCTGTTCACCATCGCACTGCTGGCCGAGCACAACGAAACCGTGTCGCTGGCCGGCATGGCTTACAACCTGGCGTGGGTGACGCTGGGCAATACCATCGGCGGCGCCCTGTGCATGGCTGGCGCTTACTGGTTTGCCTCAAAATCCGCAATCGCCCGTCAGCCGAACACAGTGGAGTTCATGCCAGCGTCGCAATGAAATCGACCATGGCGCGGATTACCGCTTGCGGCTGATCCTTGTGCGCGGAATGACGGCAGCCGGTGAGTTTGAGGATGTTCACCGAGGGGGAATTGACCGCCTGCGCGCTGATCGCATCGAGCTGGGCCAGCGTGCCGTACTCGTCATCTTCACCCTGGATGACGAGTATCGGGCAGCGGATTTTCGGTAAATACGCCTCGATGTTCCAGGCGCAGAAATCCGGATGCAGCCAGATATCGTTCCAGCCCCGGAAAGTCTTTGCCGCGTCCTGATGATAGCGGGCCAGTTTTTGCAGCAGATCGGTATTTTCAACCGCAACCCTGGCGGCTACGATACTGCGGATGGAGATGTCCTCGACGAAGCAATGCGGCGCTATCACGATCACGCCTGACACCGGGTATCCGCTGCCTGCATGGATCAGCGCAATGGATGCGCCGTCGCTGTGGCCGATCAGCAACGGGTTTTCGATCTCCAGCGCCGCCAGCAGTTCGGGTAGCGCCTGTTGCGCCTCCAGATGCATATAGTCGATACCGTGGGGAGCGGCAAGCATGTCCGACTGGCCGTAGCCGTAGCGCGAATACGCCAGCGTGCGGCAGCCGCTGGCCTGCGCGACGCGCGCCGGAAAATCGCGCCACATCGCCACGCTGCCGAGTCCCTCGTGCAGGAACACCAGCGTTGGACGGTTCGCTTGTTGCGCCGGATGGATTTGATATTCGAGCCGGTGACCGGCAGCTTGGACAAAGGCGGTCATCACACGCCCAGATACTTTTGCACAATCTCATCCGACAGCCGCGCGGCGTCATCGTCGAACACCACGCGCCCCTTGACCATCACCACGCAACGATCCACCAATTCCAGCAGCGCGCCGTAATTCTTGTCGACGATCACGGTGGCGATGCCGCAGCCGCGGATGCTGCGAATGATTTGCCAGATGTCGCGGGCGATCAGCGGTGCGAGTCCCTCGGTGGCTTCGTCAAGAATCAGCAACTCCGGGTTGGTCATCAGTGCGCGACCAATGGTGAGCATCTGCTGCTCGCCGCCGGAAAGCTGACCACCGCCGTGGCTGAGGCGTTCGGCCAGACGCGGGAAGGTTTGCAGAATGCGTTCCAGTGTCCACTCGCAGCGTCCGTCCAGCCCGGCCCGCGCCGCCATAATCAGGTTTTCCTTGACAGTGAGGTTGGGAAAAATTCCGCGCCCTTCCGGCACATACGCTACCCCCAACCGCGCAATGCGGTGCGCTGCGGCCTGGGTGATGTCCGCGCCACGCCAGCGCACTGCGCCACGGCGCGGCTGCACATGGCCCAGCAGGGAGCGAATCAGGGTGGTTTTGCCCATGCCGTTGCGGCCCATCAGGCCGATGGCCTCGCCGCTGCCGATGCGGAAATCCACGCCGTGCAGGATATGGCTGGCGCCGTAGTAAGTGTGGAGGCCCGTGGCTTGCAGCAGCGGCTCAGCCATGCCGGCCTCCATGTTCATCGCCCAGGTAAGCCTGCTGCACCAACGGATTGGCGCGTACTTCCGCTGGTTCGCCGGATGCGATCACCTCGCCGTTCACCATCACCGTCAGGCGCTGGGCGACGGCAAACACCGCATCCATATCGTGTTCGATCAGCAGGATGGCGTGATCCGGCGCAAGCCGGCGGATCAGTGCGATGATGGTCTGCGATTCCTGTTGGCCCATCCCGGCCAGCGGCTCGTCCAGCAGCAACACGCGCGGCTGCGTCGCCAGACACATGGCGATTTCCAGTTGGCGTTGTTCACCGTGCGAGAGCGCCGCAGCCAACAGGTCGCGCCGCCCGGCGAGGCCCACGGCGGCCAAGGCACGTTCTGCCATCACATTAACATCGGCATAGTGGTCAGCGCTGCGAAAAATCCGCCAGGCGCGCGGCTGGCGCGACTGGGCGGCCAGACGGCAATTCTCGAAGACGGAAAACGGCAGGAAGACATTGGTTTTCTGGTAGCTGCGACCGATGCCAAAACGCGAGTTGCGGTCAGGGTGCATGCCGGCCAGATCGTGTCCGACTTGATCGGCATCGAGGTAATGAATACCCCCCGAGGTCGGCGGCAGATCGCCCGAGAGCAGGTTGGTGAGGGTCGACTTGCCGGCGCCGTTGGGGCCGATCAGCGCATGCACCTGGCCGATGTGCAGTTCCAGCGAAACGCCATTCACGGCGGCCAGGCCGCCGAAACGCTTGCAGAGGTTTTCGGCACGCAGCACAGCCTCACGCATCTTCATCGTTCCGAGTTTTGCGCGAAAAAACTCCCGCCAGTCCCACCAGACCACGCGGCAGCAGCAGCGCCACGGCGATGATGCATAGCCCCATCGCCAGTTGCCAGTGCTTGGCGGCGGGGCCGAACCAGGCCTGGTTGGAGAGCGCCTCCTGCAACAGGATGAAGACGAAAGCCCCCAGCGCCGCCCCATGCAATGACCCCATACCGCCGAGAATCACCATCACCAACACACTGCCCGAGTGATGCCAGCCGAGAATCTCCGGGCTGACGAAGCCGAACTGCATGGCCGCCAGGTAACCGGCCAGCCCTGCCAATGTACCGGACAGCATATAGCTCGCCAGCTTGTAGTGAAAGGTGGGGAAACCTAATGCACGCATGCGCTGTTCGTTGGTCTTGATGCCGATCAGCACGCGACCGAAGTTGGAATCGAGAACGCGCCGCAAGAACAGGTACACAGCGGCCATCAGGACCAGCGCGAATTCGTAGAAGACCTTGAAGTTTTCCAGATTGATTGGGTTCCCCGTCATGCCCAGCCAGTCCAGTTTGATCTCCGGCTTGGCGTAGATGTAGATACCGTCCGAGCCGCCGCCGAAAGGCGTGTCGTGGAACAGGAAAAACAGCATCTGGGCGAAGGCCAGCGTCACCATGATGAAATACACGCCGCTGGTGCGCAACACCAGCAGGCCGGTGAGCAGCGCGAAAGCCGCACAGACAGCCAGCGCCAGCGGCAACGTCGTCCACAGGTTGGCTGCCTCGTACTGCGGCGAAACTTTTGCCAGTACATAACCCGCCAGGCCAAAAAATGCTGCGTGGCCCAGATTCACCAGCCCGGTGTAACCGACCAGCAGGTCGAGGCTCATGGCGAATATCGCCATGATCATCACTTTCGAAATCAGTTGGACGTAGTATTTTTCGCCGACAAAGGGAAAGACGGCCAGCATCAGCAGCGCCAACAGCAGAACCAGCGAAGTTGTAGTGAGCCTCATGTGCGCCGGAACAAACCTTCGGGCCGCCACAGCAGCACCAGCGCCATCAGCAAGTATGTCGTCATGCCGGCGTATTCCGGCAGCAACACCTTGCCGAAAGTGTCGCTCATGCCGATCAGGATCGCCGCCAGCAAGGCCCCCCACACCGAACCGATGCCGCCGATCACCACCACCACGAAGCTGATGATGATGACCTCCCCGCCCATATTGGGATACACCGACGATACCGGCGCAGCGATCATCCCGGCGAAAGCAGCCAGAGTCAGACCGAGGGCGAACACCACGGTGTACAGCCATTCGATGTTGATGCCGAGCGCTTGCGCCATCTCACGATTGGCGGCGCCAGCGCGGATCATCATGCCCAGGCGGGTCTTCCGGATCAGCCAGTAGAGACCGCCGGCCAGCAGCAGACAGATTCCCGAGATCGCCAACCGATACACCGGATAGGACAGGTTGTCGGTGAGCGGAATCGAACCGGACAGGAATACCGGCACGGCGACGCCATGCACATCGTCGCCCCAGAGTATCGAACGGAGTTCCTCGAACACCAGGATCAGGCCATACGTCATCAACACCTGGTAGAGATGATCGCGCGCATACAGGTGACGGTAGAACAGCCACTCCAGCAGCATCCCGAGCAATACCGAGAGCGTCACGCCGAGCAGCACGGCGGTCAACAAATTGCCGGTCAGCGCCGCCAGAGAAAACGCCAGATAAGCCCCGACCATATAGAAACTGCCATGCGCCAGATTGATGATGCCCATGATACCGAACACCAGCGTCAAGCCGCTGGCGACGAGGAACAGCAGCAAGCCGTATTGCAGGCCGTTGAGCAGTTGGATGAGAAAAGAATAGAAATCCATCGTGACGTAAAAAAGGCGGCAGGGTAACTGCCGCCGTTGGAAAAGCGAAAAATCCTCAGGCCATCTTGCAACCGCGCGCCGGATCGGCCAGCGCCTTGTGCGCCACGCCCATGACCTTGTTCTCCTTGCCCACCACCTTGCGCAGGTAGATATCCTGGATCGGATTGTGCGCCTTGGACATCGTCCAGGGACCGCGCGGGCTGTCGATCTTGACGTTTTCCATGGCCTTGATCATGCCTGCCTTGTTGGCGATGTCGCCTTTCATCGCGTCGAGACCGGCGGTCAGCAGCAGGCCGGCGTCGTAGCCCTGCACCGCATACACGTCCGGCTGCAACTTGAAGGTCTTGGCATAGGCCAGGCGGAAAGCATTGTTGCGCTTGGTGTCGATGCCGTCGCCGTAATGCAGCGTAGTCTCGATGCCCTCGGCGGCGTCACCGACCGCTTCGAGGATGCCGTCGGTGAGAAAGCCGGAACCGTAGAGCGGAATCTTGCCCTTCAAACCGGCGGCGGCGTAGTCGCGGAGAAACTTGGCGGCGCCGCCGCCAGCGAAAAAACACACCACTGCATCGGGCTTGAGCGCGGCAATCTCGGTCAGCAGCGCCTGGAATTCGACGTTGGGAAAAGGCAGGAACATTTCCTTCAATATCTTACCGCCGGCCTTGCTATAGCCGTCCCTGAAGCCGCCCAACGATTCTTCGCCGGCGCCGTATTTCCAGGTGAGATACACCGCGCTCTTGTGACCGCGCTTGATCAGCAGATCGCCAAGCGGATAAGACGGCTGCCAGTTGGTGAACGAAGTGCGGAAGACGTTCGGCGCGCATAGCCCTCCGGTCGCTGCATCCGCACCGGCATTGGGGATGATGTGGAGCGTGCCGGATTCGCGCACCACCTTGAGGATGCCCATTTCCACGCCGGAGTGCACCGTGCCGACCAGCACCTCGACCTTGTCGCGCTGGATCAATTTGTTGGCGTTCTCCGTCGCCTTGGCCGGATCGGATTCATCATCGACCTTGAAAAATTCCAGTTCGCGTCCGCCGAACTTGCCGCCATGCTCGGCCAGCGCCAGGCGAAAGCCATTTTCAATGGCCACGCCGAGTTGAGCAAAGGTGCCGGTGTAGGGCAGCATCAGGCCGACACGAATTTTGCCGGCGGCGGACTGGGCTTGCGCCAGCGTTGCCGGCAACAACACGCCTGCAGCGCTGGCGCCGGACAAAGCGGCCAGCGCGGCGCCGTTTTTCAGAAAATCCCGGCGTTTGTAATTTGTCATCTCATGCTCCTCGTCATAGGGTTGAATTTTTCGGCCATCGTGAGTATCGGTATTCGTGTGCAAAATCATAACCCATTTATTATGAAACTCCGCTGTATCAATCGTAGTGCACATGTGTAGTGCAACAAATCATGTCGATTGCGGCTGTAATAAGACACTCATCTGTTGAAATCATATTTTTGGCGCCATGCATTATTGACCAGTATCTAAAAATATAGCTATGCTGTTATCCACGAATGGTTGCATAGTCGTTGTCCGCATCATGAAGGGAGCAGAGATATGAACCTGCATCAACCCTGTAAAGTCTTGCTGGTCGAAGACGATCCGGGTGATGCACATCTGGTACATCAGTTTCTGCGCGCCTGCCGCGAACCGCCTATCGAAATCACCCAGGCTCAGACACTCGCTGAAGCGCGGCAGCATTTGCGCGGGCATCAGCCGGATATTTTGCTGCTGGATTTGTCCCTGCCTGATTCCGCAGGTTTCGACACGGTGCGCGCCGCACGGCAGGCGGCGGGCGGTCTGCCGATTGTGGTACTGACCGGCCATGACGACACCGCCTTTGCGCTCCAGGCACTGGAAGCCGGCGCCCAGGATTATCTGCTCAAAGGCCGCTTCGATACCGATGCACTGGTGCGCGCCATCCGCTATGCCATCGCCCGCAGTCGCCTGGAACAACATCTGGCCGAGACCGGTGATCGCTTGCGCACACTGATCGACGCCTTGCCCGATAGTGTTTTTTTCAAGGACGGCGAAGGCCGCTGGCTGGAGGCCAACCATGTCGCCCTCGAACTTTTCAAAATGCAGAAAACCGACTATCGCGGCAAGAAAGATTCCGAACTGGCCGCCGTCCATGGTTTTTTCAGGCAGGCCTTGCTGAACTGCCAGGCCAGTGACGAAGCCACCTGGCGATCCGGCTGCGTCAGCTTGAGAGAGGAAATTATTCCGAGCCTTGACGGCCCGCCGCGCATCCTCGATCTCACCAAGGTTCCACTGTTCCATGCAGATGGCCGCCGCAAAGGTCTGGTGGCGGTCGGACGCGACATTACCCAGCGCAAACTGGCGGAAGAACACCAGCGGCTTGCCGCCCGCGTGTTCGAAACCACCGGCGAGGCGATCATGATTACCGATACCGACGCCCGCATTGTCGCCGTGAATCCGGCTTTCACGCGCATCACCGGCTACCGCAAAGAAGAAGTGCTGGGAGAAAACCCGCGCATCCTCAAATCCGGACGCCACAACGAAACCTTCCATATGTCGATGTGGCAGACCCTGCTTATCAGCGGCGGATGGAGCGGCGAAGTTTGGAACCGGCGCAAGAACGGGGAGATATTTCCTCAATGGCAGACCGTCAGTTGCGTCAAGGACGAGTTTGGTCGCGTCAGCCATTATGTCGCCGTGTGCGCTGACTTGAGCGAAATCAGGAGTGCACAGCAGACCGCAGAAAATCTCTCCTGGCGCGATGCACTGACGAGCCTGGCGAATCGCGCGCTGTTCCTCAAGCAGTTGGATCAGGCGCTGGCAAACGCTCAGCGGGAAAATGGTTTTGCCAGCGTTCTGCTGCTCGATCTTGACCGCTTCAAGGACATCAACGAAGCCCGCGGCCTGGCCGTCGGCGACGCCTTGCTGCAAGCAGTGGCCGAGCGCCTCAAACGGATATTGCACAGCGATGACCTGCTGGCGCGGCTGGACTCAGACGAGTTCGCGGTGTTGCTGCCGCGCCTCATGCCCAGCCGTGAAGTTGCCGGCCGCGAGGCGCTCGACATGGTGGAAAAACTGCGCACCGCGCTGCGCGAAAGCCTCGAAGTGAATGGCGAGATTTTTCATCTCGACGCCAGCATCGGGATCACCCAGTTCCCCGAATCGCCGCAGGAAACCGCCTCCAACGTCTTGCGCCAAGCCGACATGGCGATGCACAAGGCCAAGGCCGAGGGCGGTGGGCGAGTGGTTTTTTTCGAAGTGGAGATGGGCGTGACGATCAAGGATCGCTACCGTCTGGAGCAGGAATTACGCCTGGCCCTGGCGGAAAATCAATTGCGTCTCTATCTCCAGCCCCAGGTGGATGCGACAGGCAGACAAGTCGGCGCCGAAGCGCTGGTGCGCTGGCAGCATCCGAGCCGCGGCCTGGTGCCGCCGGGCGTGTTTATTCCGCTGGCGGAAACCACCGATCTGATTGTCGCCATCGACCGCTGGATGCTGACCAGCGTCTGCCGTCTGTTGAAGAAAATGGATGCGGATTACCCGCCCGGACACATCGCTCGACTGCTGCGCGTGTCGGTGAACATCAGTCCGCGTCACTTCCAGAAGCGGGACTTCGTCAACGAGATAAAACGCCAGTTGGCCGCCAGTGGCGTGGCCCCGTCCCGCCTGGTGCTGGAAATCACCGAAGGGCTGGTGATCGGCAACCTGTCCGAAGTGGTGGAAAAAATAACCACGCTGACAGCCCTCGGGATTCATTTTTCCATGGACGATTTCGGTACAGGTTACTCCAGCCTGGCTTATCTCAAGCGCCTGCCGATTCACGAACTTAAAATCGACAAAAGCTTTATCGACGATGTCACCACCGAACCCAACGATGCAGTGCTGGTGGAAACCATTCTTGCCGTGACCAAGCATATGAACCTGAAAGTGGTGGCGGAAGGCGTCGAAACCCAGGCTCAGGCGGATTTTCTGAACGCACGCGGCAAAGTCATCCATCAGGGATATCTGTATGGCCGCCCGCAACCGCACGAAACCTGGCTGGCGCAACTGCTCAAAGGCGACTTGCCGCAACCGAATGTCTTGCGAGGCAACAACAGTGGTGAAATCCCCGTATGAATTGGTTCTATTCTGGCCTGGCGAGCTTTATCCTGTTGTCGTTGCTTGCCGGGGGGCTGCTGCTGCAACGCGCCAATCGCAGGCAGCATGCTGCGTGCGAGGCGCTGAGAGAAAGTGAAGTCCGCTGGAAAAGCACCGGCCTCACCGGCCTCACCGAACTCACCGAACTCAAACTGGCCGCGCAGGAAATCCGTTATGAGCGCGACCTGTTCGCCGGCGGACCGGTAACGGTATTCATCTGGCTGCCGCATACAGGCTGGCCGGTGGCCTATGTCTCCCGCAATATTATCGACTTGACGGGCTACTCCGCCGAGGAGTTAACGACCGGGAGTTTCCAGTTCTCCGGCCTGATCCACCCCGATGACATCGACCGGATCGAACGCGAGGTCGCTGAGTATCTCGCCAGCGGCGCCAGGCAGTTCGAGCAATCCTACCGGCTGCGCTGCAAAAGCGGCGAGTATCGCTGGTTCCACGACTTTTCCATGCCGGAGCGCGACCAGGCCGGAGCAGTCGTCCGGGTTCGCGCCTATATGTTTGACCAGACTGAAATCAAGCAAACCGAGGCGGCCTTGATCCGCTCCAACACCGACCTGGAGCAGTTTGCCTACAGTATTTCCCACGACATGCGGCAGCCGCTGCGCATGATTTCCAGCCACCTGCAACTGCTGGAGCGCGCGCAACAAGACACGCTCGACGAAGACAGCCGCGCCAATCTGAACTTTGCCCTTGACGGCGCGCGCCGCATGGACCAGATGATCGTCTCGCTGCTCGATTACTCGCGGATCGGCCGCAAAGTCGAGTCGAACCGCTGGCTGAACAGCCGTCAGCCGCTCGACGAGGCGCTGACTTTTCTGGCGCCGGCCATCCAGGAAGCCGACGCCAGGATCGCCGTTGATGGCGAATGGCCGGCAATTTTCGCCAGCCAGGACGAGATGACGCGGCTGCTCCAGAACCTGCTCGGCAATGCCGTCAAATACCATGCCCCCGGCCAGCCGCCGCGCATCGAAGTGGCCTCGGCGATCACGCTGGGTCGCTGGCGGGTGAGTGTTGCCGACCACGGCATCGGCATCGCGCCGAAGCAGATTGATCGCTTGTTCCATTTCTTCAGCCGCCTGCAACCGCGCAACCTCTACGAAGGCAGCGGCATGGGGCTGGCGCTGTGCCGCAGGATCGTCGAGAATTATCGTGGGCGCATCTGGGCGGAGTCAGCAGGCGAAGGACTCGGCAGCCGTTTTATTTTTGAAATTCCGCTGCAACCGCCGGCACGCGGCGCAGTGGGTAACGGACAGCAGACACCTGCGGGGACAACATGACGCCGGGCAGGAATTTTTCGGTGCACCGTTTGTTTGCCGCCCTGGCTGCGCTGGCTGTTCTGGCCACCTGCTGCTGCACGTTGGCACTGCGTCCCGCACAGGCGGCAAGCCCGCCATCACCTGCGCTGGATACCTACACTTTCGGCGTGTTTCCCCAGCGCAGCGCCCTGCTCACCGCCTTGTACTGGAATCCTATCCTGGGCTATGTCTCGCGCCACACCGGCATTCGTCTGGACCTGAAAATAGCGCGCAGCGCCGTTGAATCCGACCAGGCCGCTGCGAAGGGCGAATACGACTTTGTCTACTCGAACACCATTTTTCAGCCCGCCATCGCTCGGAACAATTATCGCGTCTTCCTGCGCGCGCGCGACGCCAGCATCACCAGCCAGATCGTTACTCTGAACGATTCACCCATCCAAACGCTGCAAGACCTGGCCGGCAAGCCGGTCGGCTTCCCTTCCCAGGCGGCCTTTGCCGGCTATGCCGTGGCGATGGACCGGTTGCGGCGCATGGGTATCGCCGTCATCCCGCAATTCGGCGGCAATGAGGAAGGCATCATGGCCCAGCTCAAGGTCGGCAAGGTGGCCGCCGCCGGCGTCAACAGCCAGGTGATGCGCACCTTTGCCAGCCGCAGCAATCTGCGCTACCGCGTGCTGTGGGAATCCGGCGGCTATCCCAACTACCCCATTGCCGCACATCCGCGTGTTCCTTTGAGCGTAGTGCAGGCCGTGCAAATGACTCTGCACGACATGGACCACAATCCGGAAGGTGAAAAAATTCTCCAGGCCAGCGCCCAGGTCATCGGTCTGCAACCACCCTACGGTTTTCGTGTCTCATCATCGGCAGACTACCGCAACTATTCTGATTTCTACCGCAGCACCCTGGTCAAGGACATCAAGTAAGCTGTCGTCATGCGCCGTTTTTTCGCTGCCCTCTGGAATCGACTCCCCTTCGCTGCACGCTTGCTGGTGACGGCAAGCTTTGCCCTGGTAGTGGGAGGCGCAGCCATGCTGGTCATCTCCGTGCGCCAGGACGCCAACAACGCCCGCCTGGATCTGCAAAACGACCTGGCGCAGGAACTGCAAACCCTGCCGGATACGTTGAACGACTATGTACTGGTCGGCGATTACGCCAGCCTGCAGCAAACCCTCGACCGCTATGCAGCCCGGACGCTGGTGGCGCGGGTGGAATTTCGTGATGGCGCCGGAACAACCTTGAGCAGCCGACACCCGCCGCAGGTCAGCAGCGCGCCGCAATGGTTCGTTCACGGACTGGATTTCCACGATGTTACCGGGGAAACTCCCCTGGACGTGGGAGGCCGCAACTATGGCGACATCGTCCTGAGCTTGACGGCGCAAAGCAAAGCCGCTCGCGCCTGGCAGCGACTGAAAAATCAGATGGCGATTTTGCTGCTGGCGATTACCCTGGATTTTCTCGGCATCTGGCTGATACTGCGCACCGGTCTGGCGCCCCTGCAACGGCTCGAAAGCGGTGCAGAAGCTATTGCCAACGGGTCACTGGAAACCCGGCTGACGATCGAAGGCAGCCCGGAGTTGCGTCGCCTGATCCACAGCTTCAACCGCATGGCTGCGGGACTCCAGAATCACCAGGCGCGACTGGCCCAGGCGCATGCCGACCTGACTCGTTTCGCTGAAGTTTCAGCGCATCATCTGATGGAGCCCAGCCGCCGCCTGATCAGTTACAGCCAGCGGCTGCGCGTGCGCCTGACTGCGCTCTCCCAGGAGAGGGATGACGAGATCAGCGCCACGCTGGGCTATATCGAACACGATGCCAGCCGCCTGCGCGTCCTGGTGCGCGACATACAGCTCTACCTGGCGGCCAGCGAAGCGCGTGGAGACATCCAGGAAGAGGATGCCAATGAAGTGATCGAGGCCCTGCAAAAACGCTTGAAACCCCAATGCGAGGCGCTTGGCGCAACGCTCAGTAAATCGACGTTACCTCCCGCCGTGCTCGACCGGCCGCGCTTGATGGATTTGTTTTCAGTGCTACTGGAGAATGCCTTGCAGCATGGACGTCCTGCTGAGGCAAGCATACCGTTGCAAATACGGATTGACGGCGAGCGCCTGGAAAAGTTGAGCCGCTATCGCATCACGGACAACGGCCCCGGCATTCTCGCGGAATACCGCGAACGGGTATTCGGTATTTTTGAGCGCCTCGGCGCGACCGGCGGCGAACATGGCACCGGCATCGGCCTGTCCATCGCCCGGCGCATTGTGGAAAGCCGCCACGGCAAAATCTGGATAGAAAATCTTCCGCAAGGCGGCACAGCAGTATTCTTCGAACTACCCGATGGAGAATAACAAATGATTCCAGAAAATATTCATCCCTTCGATGTCCTGCTGGTCGAAGACGAACCGGCAGACGCCAACCTGGTGCGCTCGGCCATCAAGGAAGGCAAAGTGCACTGCCGCCTGCACCATGTAACCGATGGAGTCGAGGCGCTGGATTTCCTGCGCCGCCGGGGCGAGCGCTACCGCACGTCGCCGCAACCCGACCTGATCCTGCTGGACCTCAACATGCCGCGCATGAATGGACGCGAGTTTCTCGCCGCCGTCAAGACCGACGAAGCGCTGGAGGCGATTCCGGTGGTGGTGCTGACGACCTCGGACGTGGAACGCGACGTCGTGGCCTCGTACAAACTGGGCGCGGCAGGCTACATCACCAAGCCGGTGGACATGGAACAGTTCATCGACGCCGTCCGGCAACTCAACGATTACTGGTTTGTTCTCACCCGCCTGCCGAAGAAAGTTTGACTGTGAACGATAGCGCGGCCTGCCGCGTCCTGCTGGTCGAAGACGACCCGGGCGATGCTCACCTGATACGCCAGTTGTTGCGCGCCAACCGCGAACCGCTCATGGATATTTTTTCGGCGGCGACGCTGGCCGAAGCGCAGCGGCATCTGTCTGAAAACCCGCCCGAGATACTGTTGCTGGATTTGTCCCTGCCCGATTCCTGCGGTCTCGATACGGTGCGCGCCGCACGCCAGGCGGCGGACGGTCTGCCGATCGTGGTGCTGACCGGCCGTGACGATACCGCCTTCGCGCTCCAGGCGCTGGAAGCCGGCGCCCAGGATTATTTGCTCAAAGGCCGTTTCGATCAGGATGCATTGGTGCGCGCCATCCGTTACGCCATTACCCGCAGCCGCCTGGAGCAGCGTTTGCAGGATTCTGAAGAACGCTGGCGCTTCGCGCTGGAGGGTACCGGCGACGGGATGTGGGACTGGAACGTTGACAGCAACGAAGTATATTTTTCCACCCGCTGGAAAGCGATGCTGGGATTTTCCGAAAACGAAATTGACCACAACTTCGCCGCCTGGCAAGCCCGCATCCATCCGGAAGACATACTGCGCGTGGCGGCAGAACTGCAAGCGTACTTCGACGGCAATTCACCCGGCTACTCCAGCGAACATCGTATCCTCTGCAAGGACGGTGACTGGTTGTGGGTGCTTGATCGCGGCATGGTTGTCAGCCGCGCCGCGGACGGCAAGCCATTGCGCATGATCGGCACCCAGGCCGACATCTCCAAACGCAAGCTGGTCGAAGAAAGCATCCGTCATCTGGCGCAGCACGATGTCCTCACCGATTTGCCCAATCGCGCGCTGTTTTTCGACCGTCTGCATCAAGCGCTCGCCAAAGCGCGGCGGGACAAAGCGGAAAACCCGCACCTGGCGCTGATGTATATCGACCTGGACAAGTTCAAGCCGGTCAACGACACCCTTGGTCACGCCATCGGCGACTTGCTGCTGAAAGAAGTGGCCAGGCGCATGCTGGACTGCGTGCGCGAATCCGACACCGTGGCGCGTCTTGGCGGCGATGAGTTCGTGGTGTTGCTGCCGGCCATAGAGACGGCCCACGACGCCGGGGTCGTCGCCGAGAAAATTCGCCGCGTACTCGCCCAACCCTTTGTGATTTCCGAATTCAGCCTGAGCATTTCGTCGAGTATCGGCGTTGCCATCTATCCGGAAGACGGTATCAACGAAACACAGCTCACCAGAAATGCCGACGACGCCATGTATCGCGCCAAGGACAGCGGGCGCGACAACGTGCAGTTTTATCGCCCGCCTGCGTAGCCGACGATCACATGTCCGCCATTTTTCTGCGGATGCCAGCTACGCCCAATTCTCCAATAACAGTCCTGGCACTCTGTCAAACTCACTCATGTTATTGGTAATCAGGGTTAAGCCGTTACTCCGCGCATGAGCGGCAATATGCAGATCATTGACGCCTATCGGTTGCCCGGCTTTTTCAAGTGCTGCCCGGATATGCCCGTATTGCCAGGCGGCCTTGTCATCATAAGGCAGCACCGCCAGGCGACTCACAAAATCTTCTACTACGGCGGTGTTGCGGGATATATCGCTGCTTCTTTCTGCGCCGTGAACCAGCTCAGCCAGGGTGATGGATGAAATTGCCATTCGTCCGTGATGCCGGTTGAATACATCCAGCACCTGTCGCGGTCGCTGTTTGATGACATAGATGACGATGTTGGTATCCAGGAGATATTTCAGCATTGCCGCGCCTAAAGACTCTCTCGTGCTGATTGAGACTGGCTGGCGCGCTCGACCATGAAGTCCCCGGTGGCGGTCGTCGCACCCAGAAAGAAACTGTCCCAAGCGGATTCCACCGGCGCAATAATTCGCTCTTGACCAGACACGCGGACTTCGACTTTTTTGACTGAATCGGGGAAACGCATTTCAGCAGGCAGGCGTACCGCCTGGGTACGGTTGTTATTGAACACTGTGCTGGTTGTCATATTTTCACTCCATTCATTGCTATATATGCGAACTATATACATGCCGTCTGCCGGGGTCAAGGAGAGTAGTTAATGCACAATATTTCTAAAGATAATTTATACTGCATTATATTGCTCTAGCAGCACTGGCATTGATGCGCCCACGCCCGGAGAGGCTCATGATTACCTTCGATACTCAGCCGGATCGCTACAAACATTGGCGTTTGTCTTGCGCAGATTCGGTGGCGACGCTGACTCTGGATGTCGACGAACAGGCTGGCATCGTCCCCGGCTACGAACTCAAGCTCAACTCCTACGACCTGGGCGTGGATATCGAATTGCACGACGCCTTGCAGCGCATCCGCTTCGAGCATCCGGAGGTCGGCTGCGTGGTGCTCACCAGCGGCAAGGAGCGGATGTTCTGCGCCGGCGCCAACATTTACATGCTCGGTTCCAGCAGCCATGCGTGGAAAGTGAACTTCTGCAAATTCACCAATGAGACGCGCAATGGCATGGAGGATTCCAGCGGCAACTGCGGGCTCAAGTTCCTTGCCGCGCTCAACGGCGCCACCGCAGGCGGCGGCTACGAAATGGCGCTGGCCTGCGACGAAATCATTCTTGTGGATGACCGTTCTTCCACCGTCAGCCTGCCGGAAGTACCGCTGCTCGGCGTGCTGCCAGGCACCGGCGGACTGACCCGGCTGGTGGACAAACGCCGGGTGCGCCGCGATATCGCCGACGTGTTCTGCACCACCGCCGAGGGCGTGCGCGCCGAACGCGCCAAGCAGTGGAAGCTGATCGACGACAGCGCCAAACCGAACCAGTTCAAAGAGAAAGTGGCTGCCCGCGCGCAAGAACTGGCGGCACTCAGCGACCGTCCGCGCGATGCTAAAGGCATAGCACTGACGCCGCTGACGCGCAACGTCGATGCCACCGGTTATCACTACCCGTGGGTGGAGGTGGTGATCGACTCGTCCGCCCGCATTGCCACGCTCACGATCAGCGCCCCCGCCGCCGCCAGCGTGCCGCAGGACATTGCCGCCATCCTCGCCCAGGGCGCAGACTGGTGGCCGCTGGCGATGGCGCGCCAACTCGACGACGCGATCCTGATGCTGCGCATCAATCAACTGGAAGTTGGCGCCTGGCTGCTGAAAACCCGTGGCGACGCCGCCGCCGTGCTGGCGCTGGACGCCACCCTGCTGGCGCACCACGACCACTGGTTCGTGCGCGAAACCCTCGGCATGTTGCGGCGGACGCTGCGCCGGCTGGATGTCACCGCGCGTAGCCTGATCGCCTTGATCGATGCCGACTCCTGCTTCGCCGGCACGCTGCTCGAATTAGCGCTGGCTGCCGACCGCAGCTATATGCTCGCTTTGTCGAATGGCTCGCCGCAGATCACGCTGAACGCCATGAACATCGGCCCGCTCGCCATGAACAACGGCCTCAGCCGCTTGCAGACGCACTACAGCCAGGAAGAAGCTGCGGTCGCGCAGGCACAGGCGCATCAGGGCCAGCCGCTGTCCGCCGAACAAGCGCTGGCGCTGGGCCTGGTGACCTTCGCCCCGGACGAACTGGATTGGCAGGAAGAAATCCGCATCGCCATCGAGGAGCGCACCAGCCTGTCGCCGGATGCGCTCAGCGGCATGGAGGCGTCGCTGCGCTTCGCCGGAGCGGAGACGCTGGACACCAAAATTTTTGGTCGCCTCACGGCCTGGCAGAACTGGATTTTCAACCGGCCCAATGCGGTCAGCGAGAAAGGCGCGCTCAAGGTCTACGGCAAGGGTACCAAAGCTCAATTCAACTGGGAGCGCATATAGAACGCACCCGCAACACTGCACTGCACTACACCGCACCTCATTCCCGGGAGCAAGCATGACCATCAACTATTCCGAGCGCATCCCCAACAACGTGGACATCGGTTCCAATCCCACTTTGCAGCGGGCGCTGGAGCATTGGCAGCCGCACTTCCTGCAATGGTGGCGGGAGATGGGGCCGTCCGATACGGCAAGCACCGATGTCTATCTGCGCACTGCGGTGTCGGTGGAGACCAAGGGCTGGGCCAACTACGGCATGGTCAAGATGGCCGATTACCGCTGGGGGATTTTTCTCGCCGACGCGCAGCCCGAGCGCAAGATCGGTTTCGGCGACCACTACGGCGCAGCGGTGTGGCAGCAGGTGCCGGGCGAGTATCGCTCGACCTTGCGGCGGCTGATCGTCACCCAGGGCGATACCGAACCGGCCTCGGTCGAGCAGCAACGCCTGCTGGGGCTGTGCTGCCCTTCGTTGTACGACCTGCGCAACCTGTTCCAGGTGAATGTCGAGGAAGGCCGCCACCTGTGGGCGATGGTGTACCTGCTGCACGCGCATTTTGGCCGCGATGGCCGCGAGGAAGCGGAGGAACTGTTGACGCGCCATTCCGGCGATAGCGACAAGCCGCGCATCCTATCCACTTTCAACGAACCGATCGAGGACTGGCTGTCCTTCTTCATGTTCACCTGCTTCACCGACCGCGATGGCAAGTTCCAGTTGAAATCGCTGGCCGAGTCCAGCTTCGATCCGCTGGCGCGCACCTGCCGCTTCATGCTGACCGAAGAAGCGCACCACATGTTCGTCGGCGAAAGCGGCATTGGCCGCATCGTCCGGCGCACCCTTGAGGTGATGAGCGAACTCAAGACCGATAACCCCGAGACCATCCGCCGCCACGGCGCCATCGACCTGCCGACCATCCAGAAATACATGAACTTCTGGGTATCCTCGGCACTGGATTTATTCGGCGCCGACATCTCCTCCAACGCCGCCGCGCACTTCGCCAATGGTCTCAAGGGTCGCGCCGACGAGGCAAGCTATTCCGACCATCTGTGCGTGGATACGACCTTTGAGTTGGACAAGCCCAACGGTAAAGGTGGCGTGACCCAGGAGACGGTGGCGATGCGTAACGCCATCAACGAAGTGATCCGCAACGCCTACCTCAAGGATTGCGAGGTCGGCCTGAAGCGCTGGAACAAGAGTATCGAGACAGCGGGCCATGACCTGCGCCTGAAACTGCCCTCCTCGCGCTTTCGCCGCATCGTCGGCAGTTGGGCCGGACAGCACACCGACCCCGACGGCCGTGTGATCGACGCCGCCGAGTGGGATCGCCGACGCGATGAGTGGATTCCCTCGCCGACCGACCGCGCCTTCATCAAGAGCCTGATGCAGCGCGTGGTTGAACCGGGAAAAATGGCGGCGTGGATCGCCCCGCCGGAACGCGGCATCAATAATTTGCCGATTGATTACGAATACGTGCATCTGGCGTAGCGATACTTACAACACGGCAACACCGGGACGGAGTTTTTGATATTCCAGCTCGCTCAGTCGGGCGGTGTTTTCGCCGGACGCTGCAACGATCAGAATTTCTCGCGCCATGCTGCCGAAGTCGGCGCGAAAATGCACCGAGCTTTTCAGCACCAGGATGCGTTGTTGGACCGGCTCGATGCCCAGATGACGGAACATCGCCTGATCCGCCGCCTGCTGCTTGTGGCTGGATACCAGGATCTGGATGCCGTTCAGGCTGAGACGCGCCATAAGCCCGAGGTCCATGCGGCAACCAAGATAGAAAGGGCCGCTGCCGGTGAACCGTCCATCGCCCAGCGCTTCGACGTTAAACCGCCCCACCAGCGGTGGTGCGCCGATGCCGCTGTGCCCACCCAGCGCGAGTTCGACGGCAGCGCCGCAACCTGCGGCATGCGCTGCGGCTGCCGCCGCTGGGTCGCACAGCAAGCCTAAGCAAGCGCCTTGCACACCTTGCCGCAGCAGTTCATGGGGGATATCGGTGGTGTCGCCGGCAGCGCCGCCGCCCGGGTTGTCCTGGGTATCGGCCAGAATCATCGGCCCCTCGCCTGCATTGTCAAGAGCACGGGCAACGGCCTCCACTGCGGAATACAGCTTGCCGCCGAAGGCATCGCGTTGCGCCAGCACCGCCGCATACAAACGATCAGCCGCACGCTCTGTCGAGGCGCCATCAATACCGTAGACGAGTATCGTCGGGCCGCAATCGTGAATGTCCGCCAGCGGAAAACCGGGGACGATGGCGGCACTGATATCGCCGCCGCTCTCCTCCACCTCGACACGCTGCATCAGGCCGGCGAGCGGCTCGACCAGCGTGCATTGCCAGAGCATCGGAATCAAAAACGGAATCTGACGATAGGCCTTGTGCCAGCGCTCGCCGTTCAGCGCACGCTGCAACAACGCGGCGGCGCGAGCCCCGGTTGCGGCCATGTCGACATGCGGGTAAGTGCGATACACAGTCAGAGCGTCCGTCAGCGCCACCATCTGCGGGCTGATGTTGGCATGGAAATCCAGGGCGGCAACGATAGGCATGGCAGGGCCGACGATGGATCGTATCCGGCGCAGCAATTCGCCTTCGCCATCTTCGATGTGCTCGGCAACCATCGTGCCGTGCAGATCGAGAAACAGGGCGTCGATAGTCCCCGCCGCGCGCAGCTCATGCGCCAGCAAATCCCAGACGTGTTCGTAAGCGTCCCGCGTCACCAGACCGGAAGGATTGGCCGATGCCCACAGCAGGGGGACGAGTTGATGTCCCTGCGCGCTTGCAGCTTTGATAAAACCAGCCGCAGCGATATTCGCGCCGGCAACTGCTTCGAGCAACGGCGCGCCGCACACCAGGCCGGGCCAGGCGTCGGCGGCGACGAAGGCCTCAAAGCCGGTGTGGCTGCGAGCGAAAGTGTTGGTTTCGTGCAGGAAGCCGGCGACTGCAATGCGTGCCATTCAGCGGGCCTCCTGCCGAGGAAAATCAGAGTCGACCGGCAACGGCGTTGCGCAGGATACCGGCATATTCACTTTCGCTGAACTGGATCGGATTGGTTCCCGCGGAACCGTCCGCCACCGCCATGCGCCCGACCAGCTCGGCCCGCTCCGCGTCGATGCCGATGGCCTCCAGGGCATGCGGGATACCGACGGTTTTGCGCAAGTCCAGCACCCAGTCGAGGAAACTGGCGAACGATGGTTGCGGCAGCTCCAGGTAGCGCGCCAGGCGCGTGCAGCTCTCCTCGATCACCGCGCGATTGGCCTGCAACACATAGGGCATCAGTATCGCGTTGAGCATGCCGTGGTGCGCGTCATACAGCGCGCCGAGCGGATGCGCCAGGGCGTGCATGGCGCCGAGGCCGCGCTGAAACGCGGTGGCGCCCATGCTCGATGCCACCAGCATTTGCAGGCGAGCTTCCAGGTTACCGCCATCTCCCACCGCAATCGGCAGCCACTGCTTCACCAGCCGGATGCCCTCGACCGCAATGCCGGTCGCCATGGGGTGATAGAAGGGTGAGCAATACGCTTCGAGGTTGTGCGACAGCGCGTCCATGCCGGTAGCGGCGGTCAGCTTGGGCGGCAAGCCGACGGTCAGCTCCGGGTCAAGAATCACGATGGCGGGCAACATTTTGGCGTGGAAGATGATCCGCTTGACATGCGCCGCATCGTCGGTGATGACCGAAGCGCGACCAACTTCCGAGCCGGTGCCGGCGGTGGTCGGTACGGCCACCACCGGCGCCATGCCGGCGACATTGACGCGCAAGTAGTTGTCGCCGACATCCTCGAAGTCCCACAGCGGACGATCCTGGCCGGCCATCAGCGCCACCGCCTTGGCGGCATCCAGGGCGGAGCCGCCGCCGAAAGCGATCACGCCATCGTGATTGCCGGCGCGAAAAGCGGCGACGCCATCGTCGACGTTCTTGCCGGTGGGGTTGCCCTTGATCCCGCTGAACACGGCGCAGCCAAGCTGCGCCGCCTGGCAACTGCGCACTGCGCTGACCACCATGGGCAGCGGCGCCAGACCGGGATCGGTGATCAGCAGCGGATTTTTCATGCCCAGCGCCTGGCAGAAGCCGGGCAGTTCCTTGACTCTCCCGGCGCCGACTTTAACGGCGGTCGGGTAGTTCCAGTTGGCGCTGATGACTTGCTTGGCAGACATGGTGCTCCTTGGTAAATATTTTTTTGATACGGGTTTATAGGCGGGTTTTCAAATGAAAGGACTTGGGCTGGGTCAGATGCTCGAAGCCGAGGCTGGAGAGCGTCGCGCCGCGTCCGGTATTCTTCACGCCGGTCCAGGCCAGGGCAGGATCGAGATAGTCGCAACGATTCATGAACCAGGTGCCGGTTTCGACGCGCTCGCCCATCGCCAGCGCCGCCGCGCTGTCGCGGGTGAACACTGCTGCACTGAGACCATACGGGCTGTCGTTCATCAGGCGGATCGCCTCCTCGTCGTCGGCCACCGCCATCACGCCGCACACCGGCCCAAAGCATTCGTCGGCCATGATCTGCATGCCGTGGTTAACGTCGACCAGGATTTGCGGCGCCATGTAGGGCGTCGCCGGCGCATCTGCGGCGAAGCTGCGCGGATCGATCAGACCGCGCGCGCCTTTGGCGACAGCGTCGGCGACGATGGCGCGGATCTCGGCGGCGGCCTTGCTGCGCACCACCGGCCCGAGCGTGGTCAGCGGATCGAGCGGATTGCCCAGCACATATTGTTGGGTCAGGGCCACTGACTGCTCAATGAATTTGTCATACACCGAGCGATGTACATAGATACGCTGGATGCCGCAACAGGATTGGCCGGAGTTGAAGAATGCGCCATCCACCAGGGTTTCCACGGCATGCGCCAGATCGGCGTCGCCGCGTACATAGGCCGGATCATTGCCGCCCAGCTCCAGTCCGACGCCGATAAAACGACCGGCTGCCGCCTGCTCCACCGCCACGCCGCCGGCCACGGAACCGGTGAAGCAAACGAAATTCACTTCCGGCGCGCGGATCATGTTCTGTGTGTCTGCGTGCGTCGTATGCAGATGTTGAAACACACCAGCGGGCAGACCGGCGGCGCGGAAGGCTTCGGCAAACCGCTCTGCCACCAGCGGCGTCTGCGCCGAATGCTTGAGCAGCACCACATTGCCGGCCAGCAGCGCCGGCACGATGGCATTGACTGCGGTCAGCAGCGGGTAATTCCACGGCGCAACCACCAGCACGACACCCACCGGATCGCGCCGGATGAAGCGCGTAAAACCGTCGAGGGGTGTCGGCACTACATCAGCCAACGAGGCCGCAGCGATGGTCAACATATGCCGCGCGCGCGCTTCGAAACCACCCACCTCGCCGGGGGTGTAGCGGATCGGTCGGCCCATCTGGCGCGTCAATTCCTCGGCGATGGCGTCTTTGTTCGCCACCAGGGCATCCACTGCGCGGGCCACCAGGGCGGAACGCTCGGCGAGCGGAGTATTTTTCCAGGCTCTCTGCGCCTGTTTCGCGCGGCTCAGCGCCGCCTGAATTTTTTCTTGCGTAGCGCATTCCAGCCGCGCCGCGACGCTGCCGTCTATCGGGCTGATGGTGATAATTTCCTGGGCCATGCGGGTCTTCCTGCGTAAGTGTGGTAGATCAAATAATTTCGAAATAGCGCGCCAGTTCCCAATCGGTGACGTGGCGGCGGAATTGCCGCTCCTCCCATTCGCGCGTTGCCGCGTAGTGCTCAATGAAAGCAGCACCGAACAGGCTGCGGGCGGCATCTGATTTTTTCAGACGCTGAGCCGACTCCCACAACGTGGTTGGCAGCTCCAGGTGCGGCGGGAATTTTTGCGTATAGGCATTGCCCTGCACCATCGGTTCCGGTTCCCAGCCATGTTCAATGCCCGCCAGGCCGGAACCCAGTGCCGCCGCCAGGGCCAGGTAGGGGTTGGCGTCGGCGGAACCGATACGCACCTCGACGCGCTGCGATTTTTCAGAGCCGGGGATCAGGCGCAAAGCCGTGGTGCGATTCTCCATGCCCCAGGTAGCGTCGAGCGGCGCCCAATATCCCGGCACCAGGCGCGAGTAACTGTTGACCGTCTGCGCATACAGCGCCATGAACTCCGGCAGCAAACGCTGCACGCCGGCCATGAAGTGGCGCTGGGTCTGGCTCATGCCGAAGGGCTGCTTGGCGTCGTGAAAAACAGCACGCTGATCGTTTTTGCCGCGCAAGGATAAATGGATATGGCCGCTCTGGCCCGGATACTCGTGCGACCATTTGGCCATGAAGGTCGCCATCAAGCCGTGCCGCTGCGCCAGGACTTTGACGAAGGTCTTGAACAGCAGCGCCTTGTCGGCCATGGCGCCCGCCTCATCGACCGCCAGGGCCGCTTCCAGCACGCCCGGCCCGGTTTCCGTGTGCAGACCCTCGATGGACATGTCCATGCGTTCGCACAGCTCCATCAATTCACGATAGAACTCGGCATGCACCGAGCTGCGCAGCACCGAGTAACCGAAGTAACCTGGCGTCCAGGGTTGCAGATTGCGATAGTCCTTGGCGCGCACCGATTCCGGCGTTTCGCGGAACAGGAAAAACTCGTACTCCAGCGCGGCGTAAACATCGAAGTCCATCGCTGCGGCCTTGTCGAGCACGCGCCGGAACAAGGCGCGCGGGCAGATGGCCGCAGCATCGCCGGTAAACTCGCCGAGAAAAAACAGCATGTCGCCGCCCTTGCACGGTTCCATCGGCAAATCCCGGCAAGTCTCGGGCAGCAGACGCACCTGGGCATCCGGGTAGGCGGTATGCCAGCCTGTGTAGGCGACATTGTCGTACAACTGGTCTTGCGAATCCCAGCCCAGCACGACGTTACAGAAGGACAGTCCGGACTTTAGCGTGGACAGGAATTTTTCCCTGGACAGGTATTTGCCGCGCAGGATGCCGTCGATGTCGGATACCGCGATCTTGACATGCGTCAATTGCCTTGCTTCCACCAGCGCGATGGCGTCTGCTACGGTTTTAACGTCTCTTGCTTGCATTTGTTCGCCTTTTCAAATCAACACCCCGCCACCTGGGCGGGGAGGGTTGAGTTAGTACTTGCAAAACATGTTGGCCGCCGGCGCCAACTTTAGCTGACCGCCTCCAGAACATCCTCGTCTATGGCTGCGCGGCGTTTTGCCGTCGTCACGTAATACACGTAACCCGCCAGCATCAGCCCTGCAAACATCAGGAACAGCGACCAGTTGTAATAAATCATGGTCACCAGGCTGAGCACCGCCAGCACCAGCGCGATACCCGGCAACAGCGGATAACCGATGGCCGGGAAAGGACGCGCCAATCCCGGTTCTTTCTTGCGCAAGGCAAACAGGCTGAGCATCGAGATGATGTACATGCCGATGGCCCCGAACACCGACATGGTGACGATATTGGCAGTCAGCGTTTGGCCGCCAAAAGTAATCAATTCGTCACTGTAGATGCAGACGATGCCAAGAACGCCGCCTGCAATAATCGCACGGTGGGGCGTACCGAATTTCGGGTGAATCCTGGCGAAATACGCGGGCAGATAACCCGCCCGCCCGAGCGCAAAGATCTGCCGCGAGTAGCCGAGGATGATTCCGTGAAACGAGGCAATCAAACCAAACAAGCCCAGCCACACCAGCATGCTGAGCCAGCCGCTACTGCTGCCGACGATCATTTTCATGGCCTGCGGCAGGGGATCGTTGATGTTGGACAAAGCCTTCCAGTCGCCCGCGCCACCCGCAAACACCATCACCCCCATCGCCAACGCCAGCAGGGTCAGAATCCCGGCGATGTAGGCGATCGGCACCGTGCGTTTCGGGTCCTTGGTTTCTTCTGCCGCCATTGCCACACCTTCGATGGCCAGGAAGAACCAGATTGCAAATGGTATCGCGGCAAAAATACCCGGAATGGCCGCCAAGCTGAACGTATCCTGTCCTGACCAGCCGCCCTTGACAAAGTTTGCCACCGAAAATCCCGGCGCAACCACGCCCATGAATACCAGCAATTCACCGATCGCCAGCAGCGTAACCACCAGCTCAAAAGTTGCGGCGATTTGCACGCCGAGAATATTCAGCGTCATGAACACCAGGTAGGCACCGACCGCCATGAGCTTCACATCCGCGCCGGGGAACTGCACGTTCAGGTAAGCGCCGATAGCCATGGCAATGGCTGGCGGCGCAAACACGAATTCCACCAGCGTGGTGAACCCTGCGATGTAGCCGCCGCCGTCGCCGAAGGCGCGGCGGGCGTAAGCAAACGGCCCGCCGGCATGGGGAATGGCGGTAGTCAGCTCGGTGAAACTGAAAATGAAAGTGGTATACATCACCGCAATGATGATCGATGTCACTACGAACCCCAGCGTTCCCGCCGCATTCCAGCCATAGCTCCAGCCAAAATACTCGCCGGAAATGACCAGACCAACCGCGATACCCCAGAGCTGCCACGCACCCAGCGTGGGTTTCAGGTGATCTACATGGTGCATTTTGTCCCCTCCTTTATAAGCAAGCTTGTATCGAATATGAAGTATCGTCAGAAGTTACGCGCTACAGCCACAAAGACCCGTGTCCGCCCGACGTCCAGGAGGTCGCCGTTACCGGTCAGCGATCCATAGTTTTTGTACGCCTGTGGCTGGTTGCTTCCCGACAAGGACGCGCTGGCTGCCCAATTGCCGGGCAGTGATTTAGTGATCGCCACTTTGTAGTAACTCCAATCCAGCCCGGTGCTGTTGGCGATTTTTTGCCGGCCGACTTGAACCGCAGCAGCCAATCCCTCAGCAATATCGCCACTGGCGTTCAGTTCCACATAAGACGAACCTTTGGTATCCCCGGTGACGCCCGCCTTGGGGGCAAGCCCGTTGAAATTACCTACGCTCGAGTTCGAGGTATCCCAGCCAAAAAACTTGGTCAAGGCGCGGCCATATTTCACCGACACCCACTTGTATGAGATCGCTGCGGAAACTTCGACGGTATTCGGCTTCGATGATGGGAAGGTCGCGCCGTTGAGGGCTTTCGAATAATCGCTGCCTGGGTAGTACACGTAGATGGCGCCCACATCGTAGCCCAGTCCGGACGCGGCGCCGGCAAAGTTACCGCGCACGCCGCCATACCAGTCTGTCTCCAGGGTGGCGCCGGGGACCCATTGGGAGGAAACATTTGAGGCCCAGAAGCCGGCATACGCGCCGCTGGCATGGGCCGCTTCGACACCGGCCTGCATGGCGGGACGTCCCCAGGTCTGGGTCAGTCCGCGCCAAATATAATCGCTGATGAGTGTTGCGTTGCCGGTCACGGTGTACTCGGGCGTCTTCGCATCAGTTGCCGGCGCCGGCTGTTGCGCTTGCGCAGACAGGCAAAACTGCAATCCCGCCAAGCCTGCCAGAACCCGGCGCATGCGTTTCTGCCGCAGGCAGAGAGTTGCTTTGTTATGTTCCATCCGTCTTCTCCTCGTATTTTTTCAAGATGATTTCATCGCATCTGCGATGAAAAGCCACCCTGGTTACGGGTGCTGGTCAAGGCTAAGCCGGGTGTTGAAGCGGCGCTATCCGATTTCGGCAAGCAGAAGATCACTTGCTTTGAAGGGCGTGAAACCCAGCAAGTCCGATTAAAGCGGGAATACGGCATGAAGATGAGACGAGGCGCGTCTCAATATCCGTTTTCGGCAAGCTGCGCGATCCGGGATGACCCGGAAAAACGGATCAGCACTCGATTACATTGACAGCCAGTCCGCCGAGCGAGGTTTCCTTGTATTTGCTCTGCATGTCGATGCCCGTCTGGCGCATGGTTTCGATCACTTTGTCGAGGGAAATTTTGTGCTGACCATCGCCGGACAAGGCCATATGGGCGGCATTGATGGCCTTGACCGCGCCCATGGCGTTGCGCTCGATGCAGGGAATCTGCACCAGCCCGCCCACCGGGTCGCAGGTCAGGCCCAGGTTGTGCTCCATGCCGATTTCGGCCGCATTTTCCACCTGCTCGATACTGCCGCCCAGTGCTGCGGTCAGCCCGGCGGCGGCGATGGAGGAGGCCACCCCCACTTCGCCCTGGCAACCTACCTCGGCGCCCGAGATGGAGGAGTTTTCCTTGTACAGCGAACACAGCGCCGCCGCCGTGAGCAGAAAATTCCGCAATCCTTGCGTGTTCGCACCGGCGCAGAAACGCTGGTAATACATCATCACCGCCGGCACGATGCCCGCCGCGCCGTTGGTCGGCGCGGTGACGACACGGCCGCCGCTGGCGTTTTCTTCATTCACCGCCATGGCGTACAAATTCACCCAATCCAGCTCCCACAGCGGGGTGCGCGTATCGTCTCTGGACAGAAGCAACTGGTGCAGTTTTTTTGCGCGGCGGCGCAGCGCCAGCCCGCCCGGCAGAGCGCCATCCTGCTGCAAGCCGCGCTCAATGCACGCATGCATTGCCTGCCAGATCGCATCCAGGTTGCGATTGATGGTCTCCGCATCGCGCAGCGCCAGTTCATTTTCAAAGGCGATCTCACCGATGCTTTTGTTGTGTGCGCGGCAAAGCGCCAGCAACTGCTCTGCCGAACGATAGTCGTGGCGCGGCGGTTGAGCCGGTGCAGGCGGCAAGGCAAGCTCGGCTTCGGTGGCGATGAAACCGCCGCCGGTGGAAAAGTAGATGCTCTCCAGACTTACTCCGCCGCCGGCGTCGCGGGCGCAAAAGCGCATGCCGTTCGGATGTTGCGGCAACGAAGTACCCTTGAGAAACAACAGGTGCTTGCTCACCTCAAACGGCACCGGATATTGTCCCAGCACAGGCAGGCTGGCGCTGGTGTAAATCCGCTGCAACAGCGGTTCAATGGCGGCGATGTCGACGCTATCGGGTTGCTCGCCGCATAAGCCCAGCAATATCGCCCTGTCTGTGCCATGCCCATGGCCGGTGTGCGCCAGGGAACCATAGAGCGTCACGGTAAGCGACACGACGGCTGGCAGCAAGCCGCTCTGCTGCAATTCCAGGGCAAACCGCCGCGCCGCCCGCATCGGCCCGACCGTATGGGAACTGGAAGGCCCGATGCCGATTTTGAACAAGTCGAAAACACTGACAGCCATAAATATTTCTCTTCCTGAGTTTGCTGCGCTGCTTATCGCATGCAAGCCGATGACAACCTGGTTTGCCGGCGGCGAAATGTTTCGGACGGCAGTTCTCCGAACATCCGCTGGTAGTCGCCGGCAAAACGTCCGAAGTGCCAGAAGCCGCAACTGGCTGCGGCCATCGTCACAGATGTAGCGGATCTGAGCGTGCGGCGGACGGTATTCAGCCGCACCGCGCGCAAGAATTCAGCGGGACTCAATCCCAGGACATCCTGAAAGCAATATTGCAGCGTCCTGCGGCTGACCCCGGTGGCCAGGCAGATTTCAGCAACGCTGATTGGGCTATCGGCCCGCTCGCGGACGACTTCACGCGCCGCCGCCACAATTTTCCAGCGGCTCGACGGGGCTATTCTGGGCGGAGGCAGCTTGGATTCATCGATCAGCAGTTCAGCCAGGTTTGACAGGACTGCGTTCTCCAGGGCCAGCCTGAGCGGTGCATTGCCGAGCAGTTGAGGAGAGTGCTCGAGCATCTTGAAAACGCCGCAGACAAACGCGCGCAGGGATGTGACGCGCTGGTCGTGCGCCTGCATCAGATGAGCATCGTCCATTCCGCTGCACAGCAGTTCCCATTCCTGATCCGACAACATGGAATGCAGCGAATCCCACGAGACCACCAGCCCCGCCATGACTAGTCCGCTGGGAGAAAAAAATTCAAACCCGCTACTGCCGGAAAACACATGAACCGCCGAGCGGGAATCTTCAGCGCCACAGAAAACTGCTGCGCCAGCCATCTCCAGGGGAACGCCGACGGCCAGAAAATTGGCGTCTACGGCGCCGCTTTGCAACAGGGCGTTACTGGTGGACTCTATGAACAACAGGGTATTCCCAAATTGCGCTTCGGAGATGGCGCCGCTGAAAGTACCGGGTGACATCTGCGAATAAACCTGGTTCCAGCCGCGCAACAAAGCCGCCTGCTCCTCGGCATCGCTGGTATCAACATGGCAAAAGACGCCGCTCATGCCGGCGGTCGCATGCTGGGAAGTGACATCTGATAATTCATGTGCCATAAATTTCGAAGCCGTCGAAAAGTTTACCGTGACGGGATGGCTTCACCGCCTAGGCCGGTACCGAACGCTGCGCCCGGTTATTTAACCATGCAAACAACTTTTTCGCCAAGCGATACATCAGCCGTATCATCAACAGCGTGAGAATAGCTTCGATCAACGTCACCACAAACGCGAATAAGGCATTCCAGCGCGCCTCGCGTGCAAGGTACTTGGCGATTGCCCGGTCGCGGGAAATCTCGATACTGTCGTAGAAAGTCGGCACCACCAGCAGTGTCAGGATGGTCGAAGTAATCGTGCCGCCGATGATGGCAATGGCCATGGGCCGGTAGAACTCGGCGCCCTCGCCCAGGCCGATAGCCACCGGCATCATGCCGGCGATCAACGCCAGGGTGGTCATCAGGATGGGCCGCAAACGCACACGCCCGGCGTGCATCAAGGCTTCTTCGCGGCTGACGCCCTGCGCTTCTTCCTTGCGCGCGCAATCCAGCAGCAGGATGGCGTTCTTGGCGACCAGCCCCATCAGCATGATGACGCCGATAAAGCTCATCAGGTTCAGCGTTCCCCCGGTCAGCAGCAGCGCCAGCACCACGCCGATCAGGCTCAGCGGCAGGGACAGCATGATGGGCAGCGGCGCGGTGAACGATCCAAACTGAATCACCAGGGTAAAGTACATCAGCCCGATGCCCATCGCCAGCGCAATCGCCATCTCGCTGAATACCTCTTTCTGGTCGCGCGACGCGCCGCCCAACTCCAGACCGTAGCCCGGCGGGAAGTCGATTTTAGTGGCGATTTTCATGGCGTCGGCAGTCACTTCGCCGGGCGAGCGGCCTTGCGCATTGGCCGACACCGCGATCATGCGCTTGCCGTCCGAATGCTGTATTTGCGCCGGTCCCTTGCCCATGGTAATGGTGGCGATCTGGTCCAGCGGCACCATCATGTTGCCGCCGCTCACGGCAATCGGCAGATGCTCGATATTGGCCGCGCTGACACGGTCGTCCGGATGCAGGCGCACCGACACATCGCGCGATTCGCCGGTGGGATCGACCCAGTCGCCCACCTCGACACCGGCAAACGCCACACGCAACGCCTGCGCCGCATCACCGACGGAAATACCCAAGGCGCTGGCCAGGCCGCGATTGAGTTCGATCCGCAATTCATCCTTGGGCTCCTGTTCCGAAAGCCCGACGTCAACTGCGCCGGGAATTTTCGAGAGTTTCCCCATGAAATCGCCGGTAATCGCCATCAGGCGGCGCGAATCCGGCCCGGAAAACTGGATCTGCACCGGCTTTCTGACGCCGTTGTTGATATCGTCGAGCACGGTATATTCCGCACCGACGATCTGCTTCATCATCCCGCGCAGTTCCACCGCGATTTCGCTGGCGGAACGTTTACGCGTGTTGCTCTTGCCGAGATCGACATACACGCGTCCGCCGCCGGCGTTGACATTGCTGTTGGTGGCCCGGGTTTCCGGCAGGCTGCGCGCCAGCCCGGCGGCTTTTTCCACTTTCAGCCTGGTGTATTCCAGGCTGGCCGAGGACGGGGTACGCACATCAATGGCGATGAATCCCACGTCGGAGGCGGGCAGGAAACTCGACCCGCCCACGGTTACCTGCAGCGCCAGCGCGCCCACCAGGCTCAGTCCGGCAATCGCGGCCATGTAGCGCCGATGATGCAGCGCCCAGGCAATCACGTCGCCATAGCGTTCCGACTGATGATCGAACCACCGGTTGAATCCCGACAGCCACAGGCTGATCCCCCGCTTGGGCCGCTGCGCGTAACCCACCGGGTCGCCCCAGTAGGCCGACAGCATGGGGTCCAGGGTGAAAGAGATGAACAGGCTCACCAGCACCGAGGTGGCCACCGTCAGCGCAAACGGGCGGAACCATTCGCCCGCGCCGCCGCCCATGAAGGCCACGGGAATGAATACGGCAATGATGGAGAACGTGGTGGCGGTCACCGCCAGTCCGATCTCCTGCGTGCCGGCGCTGGCGGCGGTGCGCCGGTCCGCGCCTTTTTCCATATGCCGGACGATGTTTTCGCGCACCACAATGGCGTCGTCGATCAACACCCCGATGGCCAGCGAGAGGCCCAGCAGAGTCATGAAGTTGAGGGTGAAGCCGCAGGCCCACACGGCAATGAAGGCGGCGATCACCGAAGTCGGCAAGGCCAGCGCGGTGATGAGCGTGGAGCGCCACGAATTAAGGAAGGCATAGACCACGAAAATCGTCAGGAGCGCGCCGAACATCAACGCCTCGATGACATTACGGAGGCTGTTTTGCGCATCTTCGCCGCCATCCTGGGTGACTTCCAGTTTAGTGCCGGGCGGCAGGGTTTTGTTGATTTGCGTCACCAGATCGCGCACCTTGTTGGCAACGCCAACAGTGCTGGCGTCGCGTGAGCGGGTGATGGAGATGCCGACATTCGGATGGCCGTTGCGCAAGCTGAAGCCGGAGAGTTCCGCGAATCCATCGACCACGCTCGCCACCTGGCCCAGCCGCACTACTTCGTTGCCGCGACGTTTCAGCACGATCTGCTCGAATTCGGCAGGCGAGCCGATGCGCCCCACCAGGCGGATGCTTTCTTCTTCCAGATCACCCTTCACGCGCCCGACCGGCGCGGTGGTGTTCTGGCTGCGCAAGGCGTTCACCACGTCTGTCACCGAGATGTTGTACTCGCGCAGCCGCTCGGCGTGCAGCAGTACAGAAAGCTCGCGCCGCAACGATCCGATCACGCTCACCACGGCAACGCCGTCGATGGCGCGGAACCTGTCCGCCAGCGCGTCTTCGGCAAGACGGGAGATCTCGGCGTGGGTTTGCATGGTGGACGACAAGGCCAGTTGCATGATGGGCTGCGCCGAAGGATCGATGCGCCGCAGTATCGGCTCGCGCATTTCCACCGGCAGCTTGTGCCGCACCGAGGCAATTGCATTGCGGATCTCGTCCGGGGCCTCGGTCATGTTTTTCTTGAAGTTGAAGATGATGACGATGGAAGCCGCGCCTTCGCTGGCGGTGGAACGAATTTGATAAACCTGGGTAATGCTCTGCAAGGCCTTTTCGACGCGATTGATGATTTCGCGCTCGACGGTTTCGGGCGACGCGCCGGGATAAGGAATGTTCACGACGATGACCGGCTGCTCGACATCCGGTATCTGGTTGACGCGCAGTTTATTCAGCGCCAGCAAGCCAAAGGACAGGAGCATGATGACGATTACCACCGTCGTCACCGGCCGCTTGATGCTGAAGTCGGATAGGAACATGGCTATTTACCTGTTTCAACAATTGCTGCTTTAGCGGGCGACGCCGGCGCCATTGCCACTTTCTGTCCATCCTTCAACGTGGCCGACGGATAGCGTATCAGTTTGTCACCCTCGGCCAGTCCGCTGCGCAATGCGTAGTCGCCGCTGCGGGGATCGCGCTCGCCGATGTTGATGCCGGTTTTTTGCAGGGCGTTACCCCGCAAGCGCCACACAGAGGTCTTGTCGCCATCACGCACCAGTGCTGTGGCGGGAATCGTCAAGCTGGTGCTGCTGGCGGTTTCGATGCGCCCTTCGGCGTAGAGGCCGGCCAGTTTTGGCTGCTGCTGGCCGGCGAAGTCCACCAGCACTTCTACCTGCCGGGTGGTGGCGTTGGCCGCCGGATTGACCCGTCTGACCTTGCCGGTGAACTCCTGTTCGCCATAGCCATTGACCCGAAACACCACTGCTTGTCCGGCTTTCACGCTGCCGATGCTGTCCGCAGAAACCAGCCCTTCGAAGCGCATACTGGCCGGATCAATGACCTTCAGCAGCTCTTTGCCGATCTGCGCAGTGTCGCCGGCGGAGACCTTGCGATCACTGACGATACCGTCAAACGGCGCCCGCACCGCAGTCCGCTGTAACTGCTGGAGAGCCTGCGCGGCGCGGGTCTTGGCGGCCTCCATGTCGCTTTGCGCGTTGTTACGGCGCGTCTCGGCATCATCCAGCGACTGCGTGGAGGTCATGCCCGATTTGCGCAGGGCCGTCATGCGCTGAAATTGCCGTTGCGCCTGTTCCAGGGATTGGCTGGCGGCGCGCAGCGCAGCTTCCGCCGAGGCGAGGCTGTCGCGGATGGCGGTGTCGTCCAGACGCACCAGCAAGTCGCCGCGATGCACTACGTCACCGTTTTCTTTCAGCACCTGCAGGACCACCGCCGACACTTCGGCGCGTAAATCCGCGCGACGCTCGGGCTGCACCGAGCCGGTAATTGAGGGGCCGGAAGCCAGCGCATTGTTGCGCACGGTATGCAGATCTTCGGCGGCAATCAGCAACAGCCTATCATCGCCAGGCGTGGCGTCTTTGCTGGCTTTCTCAGGACTGCACGCAATGAGGGATAGGGAAAAAACCAGAACGCCAAGAAATGTATGTAACCGCATATTTTTATTCCAGCCAAGGGGAAATTATGATAACAGAATGCAGACTGCAAGCAGCCGCCTCTATTTCAAATTGGGCAGGGCGGCATCCAGAACGCCCGTTGCGTTGATCGCACGAATCCGCAGTTGCCGCCGTTATTCCGGCATTTCGTCGCAGAGTTCAGCCATTTCGCTTTGCAAGGCATATGCTGCGGGCCAGCAAGCGCTTGGCGGCGGCTTATTGCTAATATTCGCGCTACAGTTACCATTGGCGTCATTTGTCAGGGAGACAGCCCGATGCAATCGTACAACGTGTTCCGGCATCACCACGGAAAAGTCAGGAGGAGTCTGGTCTGGACGCTCCTGATCCTGCTCGCGGCGATGGCGGGTGGCTGGACTTTGGTTAATTTCCAGAAGAGCCAGCAAGCCTCTGCCGCCGCGCCACCACAGGAAGCCGCCCCGCTGGAGTTCGCGGCGAGCGACGTGGCGTTGGCGGAAATTCGTGAGCTGCGTCAGACCATCCCCCTGACAGGCAGCCTGCAAGCCCTCAACCAGACCACGGTCAAGGCCAAGGTGGCGGGCGAAATCAAGGAGGTTCTGGTGCGCGAGGGCGCACCGGTGAAAAAAGGCCAGGTGCTGGCGCGTTTCGATACGGTCGATTTGCAGGCGCGGCTGGACGAAAAAATCGCCAACCTGGAAGGCGCCAAAGCCCAGTTGATCATGGCGGAGAAAAACCAGCAAAACAACCAGTCCTTGCTGAAGCAGAAATTCATTTCGCAGAATGCTTACGACAATACCCAAAGCAGTTTCGTGGTCAGCCGGGCGGCGCTGAAATCCATCCAGGCGCAGGTCGATCTTGCCCGCAACGCCTTGAATGACGGCGTGGTGCGCGCGCCGATGGAGGGGTTTATCGCCAGACGCACTGTGCAGCCCGGCGAGAAAGTCAGCCAGGACTCGCCGCTGTTCTCCATCGTCGACCTGTCGCGCATGGAGTTGCAGGCGCCGGCGCCGGCCAACGAAATCCCCAATATCCGCATCGGCCAGGAAGCGGCGATCAAGGTCGACGGCATCGAGCGGCACGCCTTCACCGGGCGCGTCGAACGCATCAACCCGGCTGCGGAGGCGGGATCGCGCTCCATCAATGTGTATATCACGCTGGCCAATCCTGACAGCAGCCTGAAAGGCGGCATGTTCGCCAACGGCGTGTTGAGCCTGGCGAACTCGCCGCCGGTGCTGACGACGCAACTATCGGCGATACGCGACGATAACGGCAAGCCCTATGTCTACACCCTGGAAGAAGGCAAGCTGGCACGGCGTCCGGTGGAACCCGGCCTGCGCTCCGCGCAGGACGGCCTGGTGGAAATACGCTCCGGCTTAAAGTCGGGCGCGCTGGTGGTCACGGCGCGCATGGATGGTTTGAAGCCCGGCATGCCTGCCGTGGTCAGGACTGCCCCGCCCACCCCTGCGGCGGCCGCCGCTCCGGCCAGGAGTTCATAACATGTGGATTACCCGCATCAGTATCAATCAACCGGTTTTCGCCACCATGGTGATGCTGGCGCTATTGGTGCTGGGCATCGTGTCCTATAACCGCCTGCCGGTCGAGCAGATGCCGGATGTCAGCAATCCCATCGCATTCATTTCCATCACCTATCCCGGCGCATCGCCGGAACAGGTGGAAAACGATTTGCTGAAACCGATGGAAAATGTGGTCAACACCGTCAATGGAGTGAAGCGCATCTACTCGACCGCAAGGGAAAGCGTCGGCTTCATCCAGGCCGAGTTTCGTCTCAGCACCGACATGGCTGCGGCAACCCAGGAAATCCGCGACAAAATCGCGCAAATCCGGCCTAATTTTCCCAGGGAAGCCAAGGATCCGCTGGTCAGCCGCGCCGACTGGGATCAGCGTCAGCCGGTCGTCAACCTCGCGGTGGTGTCTGACCAGCACGATCTGCGCGAGCTCTCCACCATTACCGATCAGGTCATCGTCAAGCGGCTGCAAAATGCGCCCGGCGTTGGCAACGTCGCAATGAATGGCGGCGTGGTGCGGCAAATCCAGATATACCTGAAGCCCGGCCAGATGCAGGCTTACGGCATCGGCGTGGATCAGGTCATCAACGCCATCCAGGCGGAGAACCAGGACTTCCCTGCCGGCAGCATCAGCAGCGGCGCGGCGGAGCAATTGGTGCGCGTGGATGGAAAGATCAGGAACCCGCAGGGCTTCGGTAAAATCATCGTGGCGAGACAAGCCGGCGCGCCGGTGTATTTAAACCAGGTCGCGCAAGTCGTGGACGGGGAGCAGGAAGAAACCTCCCTGTCTCGCATCAACGGTCAGCGCGCTATCGGCGTGGACGTATTCAAAGTGCAGGACGCCAACATTGTCGAAGTCGGCGATGGCGTCAAACAGGCGCTCGAAGACCTGAAGAAACGCCTGCCGGCGGGCGTGGAAATCAAGACCATCAATTCGGTTGCGGATTCGGTGAAAAGCTCGCTCGACAACGTCAAGGCCACCATCCTCGAAGGCGCTTTACTGACGGTCTTCATCGTCTTCCTGTTCCTGCACTCCTGGCGCAGCACCGTCATTACCGGACTGACACTGCCGATTTCGGTGATTGCCACTTTCATCGCCCTGTATGCATTTCACTTCACCCTCAATTTCCTCACCCTGATGGCGTTGAGCCTGTGCATCGGGCTGCTGATCGACGACGCCATCGTAGTGCGGGAAAACATCGTGCGCCATCTCGGCATGGGCAAGAATCATTACCAGGCCGCCAGGGATGGCACGGAGGAAATCGGCCTGGCGGTGATGGCGACGACCTTCGCCATCGTTGCGGTGTTCATCCCGGTGGCCTTCATGAGCGGAATTGTCGGCCGCTATTTCTTTCAATTCGGCATGACCGTGGCGGTGGCGGTGCTGGTCTCGCTGTTTGTCAGCTTTACCCTGGACCCGATGCTCTCTTCGGTCTGGCACGACCCGGCAGCGGCGCGCTTCAAGCGCCTGCCCTGGCTGGGCAGTTTGATGGAACGCATCGAGCATGGCGTAGAACGGGTACACACTTTGTACGGCGCGATGTTGGCCTGGGCGCTGACGCATCGGATCAAGGTATTGCTGATTGCCCTGGCGAGTTTTCTCGGCAGCTTCCTGATCGTCCCGCTGGTGGGAACGGAATTCATTCCGGAAACCGACCAGGGTTTCATCTCGCTGCGGCTGAATACGCCGATCGGCGCCAGCCTGGAGTACACCGACGCCAAAATCCGCCAGGTGGAGGATGCGCTCAAGGCCTTCCCGGAAATCGCCCTGACGCAAACCACGGTCGGCACCGATGACGGAAAGAATTACGCGCGCATCAATCTCAAACTGAGTGACCGGAAACTTGTCCAGCGCCGTTCGCAAAAAGAACTGGAGCAGGCAATCCGCATCAGGCTGGCTTCAATCGCCGGGATCAAGCTCTCCCTGGGCTGGAACCCGCCCATCTTCATCTCCATACTCGGCCCGGACGCGGCCAGGCTGACGGCGATTTCCCGCGACTTGATGAAACGAATCGCGGCAATCAAGGGCATCACCGATCTCGAAAGCAGCGAAAGAGGCGCGAACCCCACCCTGGCCGTGCACATAGACCACGACCTGGCCAGCGACCTGGGTCTCAACACCGCGCAGATAGGCCGGACTCTGCGGCCTTTGATCGCCGGCGATACGATCTCGCATTGGGAAGGTCCGGACGGACAGAACTACGATGTCAACGTGCGCCTGCCAAAATCCGAACGGCGCATCGCCGCCGATCTGGGCGACCTGTATATCACCAGCAGCCGCACCAATGCCGACGGCACGCCGCGCATGGCGGCCTTGCGCCAGGTCGCTGAATTCGTCCCCACTTTCAGTGCGCAACAGGTCAAGCGCCTGGATTTGCAGCGCCGCGTTTCGCTCTACGCCAACGTGGAGGGCCGCCCGGCGGGCGATGTCGGCAAGGAAGTACAGGACTTGCTGGGAAAACTCGAACCGCAGTTGCCGCCGGGTTACCGTCTCATCGTCAGCGGCGACACCGAGGCCATGAATGACGCTTTCTCCGCAGCCATGTCTGCACTGGGCATGGCGATTATTTTCATCTATCTGATCCTGGCTTCGCAGTTCGGCAGTTTCCTGCAACCCATCGCCATCATGGCGTCGCTGCCGCTGGCTTTGATCGGCGTATTCCTGGCGCTGCTGGTGACCCACACCACGCTCAATCTGTTCTCGATCATCGGCTTCATCATGCTGATGGGCCTGGTCACCAAAAACGCCATCCTGCTGGTGGACTTCATCAACAAGGGCGTCCGCGAGGGCAAGCCGCAACACCAGGCGATACTCGACGCCGGCCAGGTGCGGCTGCGGCCGATCCTGATGACCACCCTGGCGATGATTTTCGGCATGCTGCCGATGGCGCTGGGTCTCGGCGATGGCGGCGAAACCCAGGCGCCGATGGGCCGTGCGGTGATCGGCGGGGTGATCACCTCGACCCTGCTGACGCTGATCGTGGTGCCGGTGATCACCACTTATCTCGACAACTTGACCACCCGCTTCAAGCAACGCCGCGCGCGGCGGACTCTGCAAGCGCAATCAGCACACGCCACCGGCGACAAACCCTGACAAGTCAGCGGGTTCTATTTCCCGCGCCGCGCCTCGATGGCTTCGATCTCGTCCATGATCCGGTTCATGCGCGCGACGATGGCCTGATAAGGCGCCGGTGTCGCCAGGTCCACGCCCGCCGCCTTGACCATCTCATAGGGATAGCCGGAACCGCCCGCGCGCAGCAGATTCAGGTAGCGCTCGCGCGCACCCGGCTCGCCTTTCAGGATGGCGTCCGCGAACAGCGAGCTGGCGGCAATCGAGGTGGCGTACTGGTAGACATAAAACGAGTTGTAGAAGTGCGGGATGTAAGCCCACTCGACAGTATAGGGCTCGTCGATCTTGACCACGCCCTGCTTGTCGCCGTGATAACGCCGCAAAATATCGCCATAAATCTGCGTCAGCTTTTCTCCGGTCAGCGACTCTCCGTGATCAACCAGGGCATGAACGTCGCGCTCAAACTCCGCAAACATGGCCTGGCGGAAGAACGTGCCGCGCAAATTTTCCAGCGCCGAGCCCAGGTAGAGCAGGCGCTCGTCGTCGTTCTTGGCCACCTTCAGCATATGCTCCAGCAGCAGCGCTTCGTTCAGGGTGGAGGCGATCTCGGCGATAAAGGTTGAATAGGACGCCGTCACGAAGGGCTGGTTCAGGTTCGACAGGCGCGAGTGCATCGCGTGTCCCCATTCGTGGGTCAGGGTCGACACGGATTCGTAGTTGCCGGTGTAGTTCAGCAGCAGATAGGGGTGCACGTCGTAGGCATCGCCCGCCATATGCGCCCCGGATTGCTTGTGGGGGCGGGGATAGACATCCATCCAGCGCCCTTGCAGCCCTTTCATCATGTCCGCCTCATATGCTGCGCCAAGCGGCTCGACGGATTTCAGCATGAGCTGCTTGCCCTGATCGATGGGAAACTGTACATCGCCGCTGACCAGCGGCGGATAAATATCGTAGTAATGCATTTCCTTCACGCCCAGCATCCTGGCGCGCAATTTGAAGTAGCGGTACAAGGTCGGCAGATTTGCATTGACCTGGGCAATCAAGGTGTCGTACACCGCCACTGGGACTTTATCGCGGTCCAGCGCCATCGTGCGGCTATCCGGATATTTTCGCACCTTGGCATAGACGGAATCCTTCTTGAGGTTTTCGTAGAAAGTTACGCCGAAGGTTCTCTCGAATTCCTTCCACTTTCCCCAGAAGGCATCGAACACTTTTTTGCGGTCGTCCCGATTCGCCGCCTCGCGGTATTTGGTATAAGCAGTTTGGTCTATTTTCACTTCCTTGCCGTCGCTCAACTTGACCGTCGGCCAGGGCAGATCCGCGTTCGACAGAATGTTGTACACCGCGCCCGCCGCGCCGGAAGTCAGGCCGAACGAAGCGACAATCCCCTCGCCATTTGTATCCAGCGTATGCGGTGCGGCGCGCAGGATCTGGTCGAGCGGATGCCGGTAGATCTTCAATGAGGCATCCTGGGCCAGCAAGGCCTGAACCCGGTCGCTGCCGAGCTTGAGAATTTCCGGATTCACAAACGAAGTGGCCTCGTCTACCCGGGTGCCGATGGTCTGCGCCTTTTGTCCCAATTCCAGGCTGCTGGCCGCGCCGGTGTCTTCGCTGAGCAGCTCCCCGGCATACACCGCGAGACGGTAATAGCGCTTGGTGAGATCGGCGTTCAGGTCAAAGCAGGTTTTAAAACGCTGCACGGAATCTCCCAGATGTCCCTGGCAAGCGCCGAATTCCTTGATCTGCTTGTCCAGTTTGGCGGCGTCGGCATTCCACTCGGCGACACTGGGATATAAGTCAGCGAGGTTCCAGCGATCCTCCAGCCTCTCGACGGCGCCGACCTTGGAATTCAGCGCCAGTAAAATCAGGCACAGCAGGTAATGTTTTTTCATATTGGCCTCGGATGATTGAATAATATGACTTTGCTCTTTATCCCTGGAGAAAACGGAGCACAGACAAAGTATACGGAAAGATTAACATTGGCGGAAAAAAATGGCGGCACAGCTCCCGAATGCTCCAAGGAGAAACGCCAATTTCAGGTTCAACTGCTAGTTTGACTGTGTCATTTAAGTTACCTCACGTTCCCGCATCGAATCGGGTACATGGCGTTGGGTACGCTGGCCGGCCACGAGGAATGTAATCTTCGGATAGGGCAAGCGTTTTTGGCAGGACACGGTTTTTTTTGGAGTCACTGTGAGTACCCTCTGGGGCATACATGAGACGATGTTGCATCAAGAACCCGTAGGCCGCGACGCACAGCGTGGCGTGGTGGTGGAATCCTCGCCAGCCACGCCCCTCGTAGTGAGAGAGGCCGAATTCCTGTTTCAGTTCGCGGTAGTCGCGTTCAATACGCCAGCGCATCTTGGTCACGAACACCAGTTGCTCGATGGTCGCTTCCGCCGGGGCGGTCGAGAACCAGTATCTGGAGGGTTCTTTGTCGCCATCCGGCCACTCGATCAGCAGCCACTCCTCCGGGCGCAGAACTTTAGCTATGTGCGCCCCATGCGCCGGGCGGATACGCACGCAGGCAAAACGGGAAGACAGTGCTGTATTGGTGCCGTCGCGCCAGGTGATGTTGCGGTAACGCATCGCAGAGCGGTCCATCGCCAATGCCTTGACGCTGACCGGTGCATGCCCAGGCGCTCGACGCAATCGTTCCGGCTGTCGCCCATGCCCGGACCACGCCTTGGGCGGCAACGGCTCGACGCCAGGAGCCCAGACGTTCGTCATCGGTCGAATCCCGACAGCGTAGAGCAGTCCCAAGGCGGTGATGTCGTCCCGGAAGGCCGTCTCGTCGCCATATGCGGCATCAGCAAGCACGACGCCCGGAACGATCCCCGCAGATCGGGCGGCCCGCATCTGTTCAAGGGCAATCTGGGGTTTGGTGGCGAAGGTGATGTCTTCCGGAATTCCCGTAACCTTGCGCCGAGGAGCATCGTCCACCCAGTCCTTCGGCACGTAGAGTCGGTAGGCTATCGGCAGGCTGCCATGCTCGCTGGCCAGCGTGAGACTCACCGCGACTTGGCACCTCGACGTCTTGCCCAGTTGGCCGCAGTACTGGTGCGCTACCCCCACCGAGTGCTTCCCCTGCTTGGGATGTCCCGTGTCGTCAACGATCCAGTAGCAACCGTCTTCGAGTTTCAGCGCCGGCTCAACCCACGCCCTGACCCGATCCAGCACCGCAGTATCCGACCATTCGGATTTGGCGACAAAATGATGCAGCGACTGGTGCTTTGCCTGAACGTGCAGCGGATCAGTGTGCGCCGCCAGTGGCTCGACACTCTTTCGCTCAATTGGCAGCATCAACCCTTGGCAGTAGTCTTTCAATCCCGTATTCCTGTCCTGGTGTCCCAATGCATCGCACAAATGATCAAGATATCTCTGCAAGTCGTTGTACATTTCCATCGCCGTCTCCTGTCGAACAAAGATATCTCTTTATCGGCAAATCGGCGGATTTATTGACACAGTCAAACTA
>JACQAO010000027.1 GCA_016194935.1 Betaproteobacteria bacterium | reverse complement strand
GAACTCCACCATCGACAGACCTTCTTGAAACTGCACGTGATTGATCGACATTTCGCATCTCCTCAGCAAAGATGCTTCTATTATCAGTATCCTACTGGCTCACTACGTGAGCCTGCTGAGGTAGGGGGCTAATCAAGATTAAGTATGATGGAAGTAGATGAAGTGAATGGTGGCGACGGCATTATGACCCTCGCGGGCGCGTCGGCCGGTACGATGGTTGGCCTATTGGTCATCGGCACTGGTGGCGGCGCGGTGATTGGCGCTATCGCTGGTGCCGCCATCTGGGGCGTAGGCTCGTGGGCCTATAGCATATATACCCCCTAGCAGTAACGAGCTTCTTGGGGTACCAAACACTCGATGCCCTGTTGGTGTCGAGTGTTTTTTGTGATCGGCGGAAAAACTGGGTACGGCTTTCCGCTCAAAACTGCAAAAAACATCAAAGAAGAAATTTACAATGGTGGCAGTATGCTTTTCCATCAGAAATATGATTCTTGCCCCTGACCAACCTACCGCAGGAGGTGTTTTAGATGAGTAACGATGCCAAAGAGATTAAAAATCCGGAGTACTTTTGGGCTATGCGTATCGCGTTTTGGATAGCAGTGCTGGTTAATCTGCCCTTGTTTTTTGCTTACACCTACAAAATAGGGACCGCTCTGGGTAACACATTGACTTTGCTTTTCTACTGCTACCTAGCTGTGGCGAGTTACATCATGAGCTACAGACTTAACACTCCGCCAAAATGGTCGTCGTTGGTAGTCCCCGCTAAGTGGATCACCGAATGGAGACATCTTGTCTATGCCGACCCGGAATCCATTAAGTCCAACCGCAATGGGCTTTTGCGTGTCATCTCAGGGGCGGCGCTGCTGACTATCTTACTTTTGGCCGCTTTAAGCGGAAAGCTTTAATCAAATGGGCTTATCGCCCAAACTTGCAAGGAGGCGAACGGCAGAAAGTAGAGGCCCCGGACATGATCACCTATGAAAACCGTGAAATCAGGCAACTCTGGGTCACCCGAATTTTCATTGCTATTCTCTTGCTGTTGTCTTTTGCTTTTCTTTTCTCTGTATTACATTTCTATTTTAAGATTGGCGTTTTTTATAGCGCACTATTCGGCTTGTTGCTCTGGTCACGGTTATTTGCGTGGTTTGCCAGTCGTTGGCTAGTGCACGGCGTAGATAGTTACGTGAGGTGGATCAGTTATATGGCGCTGGCTCCACTCAATGGTAATTACTATGCCTTTGACGGCTTGCGGGTGCGTATCGAGTGTGACGAATCTGGACGTTGCCGTGTACTGGCGGACGACGTGTTCCGTGTGATGTGCCAGCCTATGGATAGCATAGCCCGACAGAAACTTGCAATTCGTTATGGGCCTGATGGATTCTTTAAAGATAGCCGGCGCCGCTGGTGGTTCGCCGAAGAAACTGTTCTGCTATGGCTGAGCCTGCATGCCGAGCGTCATGAGCAGCGAACCCTACGCTTTTCTCGGTGGCTTGAGCGGGAAGTATTCCCTCCCCTGCGCAACAAGCAACGGAGCATGTCATGAATTACGTACTCCATCGAATTTCCCGGCATTTATCAGATTGGCATGGCAGCGTGGCTCATGGGCGGAATAAAAGGGGGTGCATGGCACCCGCTACAGTGCGCGTTTCGCTAGACGGCAAGCCCGTGTCTCTTCGCCATATTCCATGACTCGAAATAGCAACAAGATTGCATAACTCGGCAAAAACAAGTGGCTCCGCCGGTCGCTTACACGCCCGCACTACAGCGGCACACGACGATCCTGCTTGATTGCCTTGAGCGAGAAACTTGAATTGATTTCCTTCACACCGGGCAGCTTGCGCAAGATGTCGCGGGCAAACTCCCCGTAACTTTCCAGATCGCGCGCCAGCACCTCGAGCAGGAAGTCATAGCGTCCCGAAACATTGTGGCAGGCAACAATCTGCGGAATATCACGCACGCCGTCCTCGAACGCCAGTCCGAGGTCGTGACGGTGACTGTCCAGCATCACGCTGACAAAGGCAATGACGTCATAGCCGAGCCGTTTCGGGTCGAGTCGCGCCTGGTAGCCGCGGATATAACCTGCCGCTTCCAGCCGTTTGACCCGCCGCCAGCATGGCGAAATGCTCAACGCCACGCGCTCGGCCAGCTCGGCCCCGGTAAGCCGGGCATCGGACTGCAATACATCAAGCAGCAGCCGGTCGTAGCGGTCCAGTCCGCCGTCCTCGGCTAATCCGGCGGTTGATAATTTCTCATTGACCATTTTTTTGATCCATTTTTTGCGCTAACCGGCGGCATCTAGCTTAAATTTGGAATAATTTTTGTCAACAGCCAGGTGAAAATTGCACTTTACCACTCCTGCCTGAAGATGCGCCATGACGACCCAACTGCCCGGAAATAGCGGCTTCGCAACCCGCGCCATCCACTTTGGCTACGATCCCGCTGAAAACAAGGGCGCCTTGGTGCCGCCGGTCTATCAATCAGCGACGTTTGCTTTCCCCAGCGTCGAGTATGGCGCGGCCAGTTTCGCAGGAGAAAACAGCGGCTATGTCTATACCCGTATTTCGAATCCGACACTCGATCTGCTGGAGCGCCGCATTGCAGATCTGGAAGGCGGCGAGGCGGCAGTGGCTTTCGGCTCCGGCATGGGCGCTATTTCGGCTGTGTGCTGGAGCATGTTGCGTCCGGGCGACGAGATCCTTGCCGACAAGACGCTCTATGGTTGCACCTTTTCGTTCTTTCATCACGGCCTGGCGGAATTCGGCGTTCTTATTCGTCATATCGACCTGACCGATCCGGCTGCGGTGGAAGCCGCCTGGTCGCCACAGACCCGGATGGTGTATTGCGAATCGCCAGCCAACCCGAACATGCGCCTGGCCGATATTGCCGCCATCAGCCGCGTCACGCGCCGGCGCGGCGGACTGCTGGTCGTCGACAATACTTACGCCACTCCTTACTTGCAGCGCCCGCTGGAACTCGGCGCCAACATCGTGGTGCATTCGGCCACCAAATATCTTGGCGGGCATGGCGATGTAACCGCCGGTTTGGCCGTTAGTTCCACCGAACTGGCAGCCACCATCCGCATGCGCGGGCTGAAGGATTTCACCGGGGCGGTTCTCTCGCCAGCCGATGCCAGCCTGATTATGCGCGGGCTCAAGACCCTGGCGCTGCGAATGGAGCGGCATTGCGACAACGCACAGGCGATTGCTGAGTTGCTGGCAGCCTCCCCCGGCGTTTCGCGGGTATGGTTTCCGGGTCTGCCGAGTGCGCCCCAACACGCCTTGGCGCGACGCCAGATGCGGCGTTTCGGCGGCATGCTGGCGTTTGAACTGGACGGCGGCATCGAGGCCGGCCGCAGATTCATGAATGCGCTGCAACTGATCACCTGCGCAGTCAGTCTCGGCGATGCCGAGACCCTGGCCCAGCATCCGGCCAGCATGACGCATTCGACCTACACCCCGGAGGAGCTGGAACTCGCCGGCATTCCCGAAAGTTTGATCCGGATTTCCGCCGGGCTGGAAGATACTGCGGATATTCTTGCGGACTTGAAGCAGGCGCTCAGGGCGGTGATCGGCGATGCAGTGCTTGCCGTGGCATAGGCTGCCGTATCCGGCGGTGGGTGAAGTGACGTGAAAACGACTTCATTGGCAGGAGAACCTCTGAGAGCGCCATGAATAGCCATCGTGATTTTCCATTCGGATTGGGGGCGGCAGGAAATCTGCTCGACTCCGATCCGCTCGAAACCAGGGAGTGGCTCGAATCGCTGGAAGCCGTGGTCCGCGAATCCGGCCAGGAGCGCGGGTTGTTCCTGCTCCAGCAACTTGAGGAACAGGCCCAGCAACTCGGCATCGTCGCGCATGTCCAGCCTTACTCTGCATACCGGAATACCATCTCTCTGGAGAATCAGGAAGCCTATCCGGGCGACCTGGCGCTCGAAGAAAAAATTATTGCCATCCTGCGCTGGAACGCGCTGGCTATGGTGGCGCGGGCAAACGCGGCCTACGGGGAACTCGGTGGTCATATCGCCAGTTATGCGTCCGCCGCAGAGATATTCGAGGTGGGATTCAACCACTTTTTTCAAGCCGCCGATGCAAACCAGGCCGGCGACCTGGTCTTCTTCCAGCCCCATTCCGCTCCCGGCGTGTATGCGCGGGCCTATCTGGAAGGGCGCCTCAACGAAGAGCAGCTTGCCAACTATCGGCAGGAGGTCGGCGGCAAGGGATTGTGTTCGTATCCGCATCCCTGGCTGATGCCTGACTTCTGGCAGTTTCCTACCGGCTCAATGGGCATCGGCCCGATCAGCGCGGTCTACCAGGCGCGCTTCATGCGCTACCTGGCGCACCGGGGTCTCGCCGAAACTGCGGATCGGCATGTGTGGGGCATCTTTGGCGACGGCGAAATGGATGAGCCGGAATCCATCGCCGGACTGACACTGGCCGTGCGCGAAGGGCTCGACAATCTCACCTTCGTAATCAACTGCAACCTGCAACGCCTCGATGGGCCGGTGCGCGGGAACGGCCAGATCATCCAGGAGCTCGAATCGCTGTTTTCCGGCGCCGGCTGGAATGTCATCAAGGTGCTGTGGGGGTCGGACTGGGATCCCCTGTTCGCCAGGGACAAACATCATGCGCTGCTGCGCCGCTTCGCCGCGACCGTCGACGGGCAGTATCAGAACCTTGGATCAAAGGACGGCGCTTACAACCTCGCCAACTTCTTCCAGCAGGATCCGGAACTCTCGGCACTCGTGGCACACATGTCGAATACCGAAATCGACGGCCTGAAGCGAGGCGGGCATGACCTGCGCAAGCTCTACGCCGCTTTTGCTTCCGCCCGCAAGCACAAGGGCAGACCCACAGTAATCCTCGCCAAAACCAAGAAAGGTTACGGCATGGGCGGCACTGGCGAATCGCGCATGACCGCGCATCAGGCCAAGAAACTCGACATTGACGCCCTCAAGGCTTTTCGCAACCGTTTCAGGCTGCCTCTTTCGGATGACGACCTGCACAACCTGCGCTTCTACCGCCCTCCCGAAGACAGCCCTGAAATGACTTACCTGCACCGGCAGCGCGCTGCCCTGGGTGGCTCCCTGCCCTTGCGCCGGCGCGCGGCGCCGATTGTCGCCGTACCCGCCATCGGCAGCTACGCCCAATTCGCGCTGCGCTCCGAAGACAAGAAGATGTCCACCACCATGGCGGCGGTTCGCATCCTCGGCAATCTCCTGAAAGACCCGATATTGGGGCCGCGCATCGTACCCATCGTTGCCGATGAGGCGCGTACCTTCGGCATGGACAGTCTGTTTCGCCAGGTTGGTATTTATTCGCCGGCGGGACAGCGCTACCAGCCGGAGGACTCAGGTTCCATGTTGTACTACCGCGAGGCCAGGGACGGCCAATTGCTTGAAGAAGGCATCAACGAAGCTGGCGCACTGTCCTCGTGGACCGCCGCAGCAACCGCCTACAGCGTGCATGGCATCACCATGCTGCCGTTCTATATCTATTATTCGATGTTCGGTTTTCAGCGCGTTGGCGACCTGATCTGGGCTGCGGCAGATCAACGCGCTCGCGGATTCCTGCTGGGTGCTACTGCCGGGCGCACGACCCTGGGCGGAGAGGGCTTGCAACATCAGGACGGTTCCAGTCACGTCATCGCTGCGAGCGTGCCTAACTGTCGTGCCTACGACCCGGCGTTTGCCTGCGAACTCGCTGTCATCATGGATCACGGGATGCGCCAGATGGTGGAGCGCCAGGTCGATGAGTTTTATTACATCACAGTGATGAACGAAAATTACCCGCAGCCGTCGCTCCGGGAGGGTATGCAGGCGGACATCATCAAAGGCATGTACCTCTATGGAGGACACGATGTTCCGGATGCGCGGAGCAAGGTACGTCTGCTTGGCTCGGGTGCGATCCTGCGTGAAGTGCTCGCCGCCGCAGAGTTGCTGGCGCAGGATTGGCGCGTCGCAAGCGATATCTTCAGCGTCACCAGTTATAGCGAACTGGCGCGTGAGGCGCGCGCAGTTGAACGCGCCAACCGCCTCGATCCGCTGGGAGAAATCCGCTACAGCCATGTCACGCATCTCCTGAATGGCGAACTGCCTGTAATTGCGGCAAGCGACTACGTTCAGGCATATCCACAACTGATCGCCTCCTATGTCAACGCGCGCTTCGTCACGCTCGGCACAGACGGCTTCGGTCGCAGCGATACGCGGCAAGCCTTGCGCGAATTCTTTGAAGTTGATCGGCGTCAGATTGCCGTCGCGGCACTTGAATCTCTTGTACGGGAAGGAATTATTGAGCGAAATATCCTAATTAATGCAATTCAGCAATACTCTGTTGACAGCGAACGCCCCGCTCCCTGGATTTGCTAGAGTGGGGTGCGCAGACGCCCGGATTTCCAAAGTGCTGGCATCCGCACGGACCAGCATTGAAGTAATACAGTTTTCAACCGTGCATAACAACAATCAGGAGGTCACCATGGAAATTCACACCAGAGTCCCGCGTCCGGACTTCAAACTGCTGACGCTCGCCAGTCTGATCACGACCGCGCTTGGCGCCTATGCGCAGACACCCTCGCGCGACAACGACAAACCTGCACCGATCCAGCGCGTCGAGGTTACCGGCAGCAACATCAAGCGTATCTCTACCGAGGGACCGTCGCCGATCCAGGTGATCACCCGCGCCGACATCGAGCAAAGCGGCGTTGTCAGCGTCGCCGAGCTGCTCGATACGGTGGTTGCCAACAACAACGCCGGCGGCCAGTACCGAACCAACAACACCAACAATGCTGTGGTGGGCGGCGCGGGCATATCGCTGCGCGGCCTGGGTCCGAATTCGACGCTGGTCTTGCTCAATGGCAGGCGCATGGCCCCTTATGGCTTCAGCGAGCAGGCTTCCTTCGTCGATCTGAACTCGATTCCGCTCTCGGCCATCGAGCGGGTGGAAATCGTCAAAGACGGCGCCTCGGCCATTTACGGTTCGGACGCTTTGGCTGGGGTGGTCAACTTCATCCTGCGTAAAGAATACACGGGTGCTGATCTGCGCGTCTCCGCAGGCCGCTCGCAATCGTATGGCGATAACGACAACCAGACGGTCTCGCTGACGGCGGGCAGCAGCGTGGGTCGCCTCAAGCTGTTGGGGATACTGGAAGCGTACAACGCCAGCGCCGTGCAAGTATCCGACCGCAAGGGCGGCAAAGAAGGTGAACGCACGGCTGCCGCGCTCGCAGCGGGTTACACCAACGCCTACCTGTACGAAGGTGCAGGTATAGGCAGCAGCTTCCCGTCGACCTCGTCGTCGAACGGCAACTTGTACTCCAACAACCCCGCTAACGGCGGCAAGCAAGAGTACTATGCAGCCGGCGCCTGCAACCCGCCAAATGTCCTGTATTCGGGTACCTTCAACGGCTACGCCGCGACGAAGATGTGCATCGACCCGGTGGTGGACCGCTACAACACGCTTGACCCAAAAACCCGCAAACTCAGCGGGATCGGTCGCGCGACATATGAAATCTCGCCGACTCTGTCGGCGTTTGGCGAGTTGTCGTACTCGGGGATCGAGCAGACCTACGATTTCTGGCCGGTGTTCAAGAACGAGTACTACGACACCAGCACCACGCCCAACTTCCCGCTCGCCCTGGCGCCCGCCGGATGGGCCTACTACGGACGTCTGTATGACGAACTCGGGAAAAAGCTGCGCGATGTCACTTCGCGCTCGACCCGCGCAGTCGCCGGTCTGAAAGGCGAACTCGCCAACTGGGACTGGGAAATCGGCCTGATGCATGCGCAAACCCGCACCGACTTCCTCGGCACCAACTTCATCAAGGTTCCGACTTGGAACAGCGGCATCGCCGACGGTTCGATCAATCCTTTCAAGCCGCTGACGGCGGCCAACATCGCAGCACTCAAGACGATTACCACACGCAATGGCAAGAATTCATTTACGCAGCTCGATGGCACAGCTTCGAGCCAGGTTGGACAACTCGACGCAGGTCCGGTCATGCTGGCGCTGGGTGCGAATGTACGCAACGAAAGCGTATCCGATGGGATCGATGCGGCATCCAACGCCGGCCTGGTGGAAAATGTGGCGCGACGCCTGCCGATTTCGGCAAGCCGTCAATCCGATGCGATCTATGCGGAGCTGTCGGTTCCGTTCATCAAAACAATTGAAACCCAGCTCGCCTTGCGCCGCGACCACTTCAGCGGCGTAGGCTCCAGCGTCAACCCCAAACTGGCGATCAAATGGACCCCGAGTACAGCGTTCGCACTGCGCGGCTCTTATTCGACCGGATTCCGTGCGCCTTCGCTGGCCGAGATGAACGGCGGCTCCCGCGCTCCCGCAAATTGCCCGACGACCAATCCTTTCTGCCCCGCGCCCAACCAGGTGTGGGGAACCGAGGTCATGGTGACCTTCGGCGGCAACCCCGATCTGAAACCGGAAAAGTCATCCTCAACGAGCGTGGGCATGCTCTGGGAGCCGGTCAAAAATCACAGCATCGGCATCGACATCTGGTCGATAGAGCGCACCAACCAGGTCTACGCACCGGACATTTCCAACCCGGCCGACTCCGCCTTTTTCACGAAGTTGTCGGATGCAACCAACGCGGCAAATGCGGCATTCCAGGCGAAGTATGTCAATCTGGGCAAGACGCTGGTGCAGGGTGTCGACATCGGATTGCAGAACCACTGGTCACTGGGCGAAATGGGCAAGCTGAAATTCGCGCTGAACTCCTCCAATATGAGCAAGTACGATACCGAGTATCTCGGAGTGACCACCGGCAAAGCCGGCAAATACGGCTACCCGAAGTGGCGTCACAGGGCAGATCTGGGCTGGGCGAAAGCGGCCTGGACGACATCTTTGGCGGCCAACTACCGGGGCGAATTTGAGCAGCTATACACAGGGCCGAACAATATGGTCATCATGGTAAAGTCCTTCACGACCTACGACCTCTACACCGCCTACAAGGGATTGGGACACGGCGTCACGTTGAGTGGCGGCATTCTGAACCTTCTAGGCACCGCGCCGCCGTTTGACGCCGCCGGGCGGCTCGGCACTTTGTACGAGGATAATAGCAACCGCAGGTCGATCTACGTTACCCTGGACTATAAGTTCTGATCGGCGGTGGCCAGATGCAGTGTGTCCCTCGCCAGCGACGAGGGACACATCTGACGTTGAGCGTCATGAGCTACTTGATTATTCCCACCGCAGAGAGTCATCTTTCGCACCTGTACGATGTAATCGACACGGTTGCGCGAGAAGGGAGATTCCTGGCTTTCACGCAGTTGCCTCCTTGGGAGCAGTCCCTTGCCTACTACCGGAGCTTATTAAGCGCCGACGCTCCTTACTTTGTCGCTCTCTCCGACGAGAGAGTTGTGGGCTGGTGCGATGTTACCCCGGCCATGGGGCAGTCACGCGCTCATATCGGCAGCTTGGGTATCGGCTTGCTGCCTGAAGCACGCCATCAAGGTCTCGGGGCAAAGCTATTGGCAGCGGCTATTGCCAAGTCATGGTCGAAAGGTCTTACTCGACTTGAACTCACGGTTCGTGAAGACAACCTCAACGCCAAGGCGCTCTATGAGAAGTTTGGGTTCGTACATGAAGGCATTCGTCGCCGCGGCAGCGTGGTCGGAAACGAGTCGCACGATGTTTACGCAATGGCCTTGTTACTATAACGTGACGCCCAACCCACCCATCAACACGGACGCAAGCGATTGATAAAACAAAATTCAAATGTCGCAGTGCCGGGAAGCAATCTGCACCCAGCCAAGGTGCACATGAAAAGATTCCTGCTTGTCCTTTGCTGCGTGCTGGGTCTGACCGGGATCGCACACGCCGGACCCAAGGTGCTGCGCCTGGCCTTCACACTCGCGGAAACCGGCTTCGATCCGGTGCAAATATCAGATATTTACTCAGGTGCGATCATCGCCAACATCATGGAGGCGCCGCTCACCTACGATTACCTGGCCAGGCCGATCAAGCTCAAGCCGCAGACGTTGACGGCAATGCCGGAGGTCGATGCGGAACATCGAACCTTCACCCTCAAAGTCCGCCCGGGCATCCTGTTTGCTGATGACGCCGCTTTCGCAGGCCATCCGCGCGAGCTGGTTGCAGAGGACTACGCCTACTCGCTCAAGCGGGTGTTCGATCCGCGCTGGAAGAGTCCGGCATATTCCAGTTGGCGGACGGCGGTGCTGGGGCTGGACGAGCTTCGCCAGCGGGCGCTGCGCACTGCGCAACCCTTTGACTACGACGCCGCCGTCGATGGCCTGCAAGTGCTGGATCGCTACACTTTGCGCATCCGACTGGCCCGCAGCAGCCCGCGCTTCCTCTACGCGCTGACGCAACTTCCTGCAGTGGCCCGCGAGGTCGTGGAGCGCTATGGCGACGACATCATGGAGCATCCGGTCGGCACCGGGCCGTTTCGCCTCGCTGAATGGCGGCGCTCATCGCGCATCGTACTTGAACGCAACCCGCGTTTTCGGGAACAGCGCTTCGACGAGACGCCATCCCCTGGCGACGCGGAGGCCTTGGCCATTTCCCGGCGGCTGGCGGGTCGCCGCCTGCCGCTGCTCGACCGGATCGAGATTTCGATCATCGCCGAGGCGCAGCCGCTATGGCTGGCTTTCCTGAACGGCGACTTCGACCTGATCGAGTTGCCTTACGAATTTGTTGCCGTGGCTGCGGCCGCCGGCCACATCGCACCCTACCTGGCGCGCCAGGGCATCAGGCTGTACCAGGCGCCCAGCCCGGACACCGTGTTCACCTACTTCAATATGGAGGACCCGGTGGTCGGCGGCTACACACCCGAAAAAGTGGCGTTGCGCCGCGCGATCTCGCTGGCCTACGACATTCCCCTGGAGATCCGGCTGTTGCGCAAGGGCCTGGCGCTGCCGGCCCAATCGGTGGTGCCGCCCTTGACAGGCGGCTACGACCCGGCGCTGCGCACCGAGATGAGCCAATACAGCCCCGCGCGCGCGAAGGCATTGCTGGATATGTACGGTTATGCCGACCGTGATGGCGATGGCTGGCGCGAGCAGCCCGACGGTCAGCCCCTGGTGCTGCGCTATTACACCCAAACCGACGCCGGCTCACGCGCCTTCAGTGAACTGTGGCGCAAACATATGAATGCGGTGGGCCTGCGCATCGAGTTCATCCCCGGCCAGTGGCCGGAACAGTTTAAGCAGGCGCGCGCCGGCAAACTGATGATGTGGTTTCTTTCCTGGACCACTCCCGTGCCTGACGCGGAACCGATGCTCGCCATGATGTACGGACCAAACAAGGGCGCCGAGAATCTGTCACGCTTCTCGCTGCCAGCCTACGACCGTATCTTTGAACAGATCCGCGCCCTTGAAGATGGCCCTGAGCGTGACGCACTGATTCGCCAGGCGCTGCAACTCTCGACCGCCTACATGCCGCTGAAGACACATGTGCATCGCATCACACCGATCCTGGCGCAGCGATGGCTGGTCGGCTTCATGCCGCACCCCTTCCTGAACACCTGGAGATTCCTGGATGTCGAGCCGGATGTGGGCGTGCAACGCACTGAACCGGGAGACTGATCCAATGACAGCCTATCTGATACGACGCCTGTGGCAAATGATCCCGACGCTGGCCGGGGTGATCCTGCTGGTGTTCCTGCTGTTCAAATTTTTTGGCGGCGATCCGGCGGAGATCCTGGGTGGAATGAACGCAACGCCCGGACAGATCGATGCAATACGCCAGCAACTGGGCTTGAACGATCCTTGGTACATACAGTTGTGGATCTTCGTTAAGCAAATCGTGACCTTCGACTGGGGCCGCAGCTGGGCCACCAACGAGTCCGTCGTCCACCTGTTTGCCACCCGCTTGCCGGCAACCTTGACGGTGATGCTGCCGATCCTGATTTTGGACACCCTGCTGGCGCTGCCGATTGCCATGTGGGTCGCCTACCGGCGCGGCTCGATCAGCGACCGCACGATCATGGCGGCTGCTACGGTTGCGCTATCGGTCAGCTTCCTGGTCTACATCATCATCGGACAATACCTCTTCGGATTCAGGCTGGGCTGGTTCCCGGTGCAAGGCTGGAGCGACTCGGTGCTGCGCAACCTGGTTGTCTATGCACCGCTGCCCGTGCTGCTGGCGGTGACTGCGGGCGTGGCGCCGCAGACCCGGCTATACCGCAGTTTTTTTCTCGACGAACTCGGACATGATTACGTTCGCACTGCACGCGCCAAGGGCATGAGCGAGGGTACGGTGTTGTTCCGGCACGTCTTGCGCAATGCGGCGATCCCGATTCTGACCAACGTGAGCATGGCCCTGCCGGGAGTCTTCGTCGGCGCGTTTCTGATTGAAGTGTTCTTCTCCATTCCAGGTCTTGGACGCGAAGCGCTGCTGGCCGTCAATCGCAGCGACTACCCTGTCATTCAGGCCTTCACGGTGTACCTGGCGGTGTTGACGATGTTGATCAACCTGGTGACCGACGTGTTATACAAGCTGACCGATCCGCGAGTAGTGCTGAAATGAGCGCGCAGCCGATTGACGCCGACCTTTATGATGTTGGCAGACCGCAGCGTGAAGGTACCTGGCGCGCCGCATGGCGGCGTTATCGGTCGGATCGCATTGCCATGCTATCGCTGGTAGTCGTGTGCGCTTTTCTGGTGTTGATCGCGCTGGCGGCGCTGGGCCTGGTGGCCGGCGATTGGGAGAGCGAACGGGGCGTTCCAAGTGCGCCACCGGATTTCATGGGTCCCGCTACAGATATCCAGGTAGAGACGGCCAGCGCATCCGCGCCGGTGAATCTTGACCTGACCCCGGTCGACCCTCTGGGGCCGCGTTACCAGGAATGGAAGCAGCGCGCCGCACAGTTCAGCAGCATCGAAACCCCCAAAGCGCTTACATTGCCGCTGGGTGGCGACATGCTTGGCCGTGACGTCCTGGCCAAGGCGGTGAAAGGCGCCGAAATCACCGTGTTCGTCAGCCTGCTGGCGGCCGTTACCGCCACTGCGCTGGGTACGTTGCTGGGCGCGCTGTCCGGCTTCTTTGGCCGCTGGGTCGGCGACATGCTTGAGTGGCTGTACAACGTATTCGAATCAATTCCCACCATCCTGCTGATTTTCGCCTTCGCTGCCCTGTTTGGGCGCGGAGTCAGCACCGTGGTAATGATCCTGGCGTTCACCGGCTGGACCGGCATGTACCGGCAGGTACGCGCCGAGTACATCAAACATTCTGGCCGCGAATACGTGAGAGCGGCCGAGGCCATCGGCGCCAGCCAGGCCAGCCGCATGTTCCGCCACATCCTGCCCAACGTCAGCCATGTAATCCTGGTACGCATGTCGCTGCTGACCGTGGGCTTCATCAAGGCCGAGGTGATCCTGTCCTACCTGGGCCTGGGTGTGCCGGTGGACCAGGTATCCTGGGGCACCATGCTGGCGGAAGCGCAAGCAGAACTCATCCTCGGCCACTGGTGGCAGCTCGCTACAGCGACGCTGTTCATGGCGGTGTTCGTGACTGCGTTTTCGCTAATGACCGATGCGCTGCGCGACGCGCTGGATCCGAAGCTGAGGGGACTGGAGTAACCATTAACCATTAGCCTCAGTCCCATCGGGTAGGAGGCGGGATTACCCCCGCCGTCCTCCCACACCACCGGACGTGCGGTTCCGCATCCGGCGGTTCATTGAACACACTGGAGTCGTCGCATCGTATCGAGCAGCGACACCAGACCTAAACGATCAAAGAGAG
>JACQAO010000026.1 GCA_016194935.1 Betaproteobacteria bacterium | reverse complement strand
CTGCCGAAGACATTGCTGTCGCCAGGCTCGGTGTGGAGGCGAATGCTCGTTAGTCCGTCGCGTCCGCCGCTCACAATCGTCGAGCGGCCCGGCGTTACCGCAGACTCTTCAAAAAATCCGCAGGCCGCAGCTGAGACCGGAGAGACGCAGGATAATTTCACAGTAGTTCGAGGCATTTTTATATCGCGCGCACCAGCGTCCGGACGATCAGGCGAATACTCCATAGCGCCGTGGGCATCGGTCCAAAAGTAGAAACCCGCTTCAGTTGCGGCCCAAATGAGTAAGCAGCCCATAGCCGCGAGGAGCACTTTGAACATCACGGCTCCCCGGCTGTCGAGAAGCCCCCCTGCCGGGGAGATGCGCTGCCGGCGCCCGGTGCGGCGTTGCGGCCAAGTAGCGTTTTCAGCATGGATTTTCCGCGTCGAACTGCTTCATATATCCAGAAATCGCCGGCATGGCGAAACGCGATTATCCGATTGACGGAACGAACCTGGTTTGCAAACCGATACTTGAAAGACTCGGATCCGACCGTGAAATCAAATTCTGCAAGTCTCTTTTCGATTGCATCCTCAAGGAGAAATTTGATCAGCACTTCTCCGGGGGATCTGGACGCAAATCGAATGTCGAAGGCCGGCTTGTACCAGATGAAGCAGCGTCGATATTCAAAGCCGAAATGAAACGCCAGCGGAGCTCCGTCGAACAGAACCACGTCGAATCTGAGCCAGCCGTGCGGGAAGACCTCCCGCACCAATTCCCTGTAGAAATTTCGCTGGTCCGAATTGAAAAACTGGCTGGGCGAAGCCGTCCGCGCCCAGCGGGATTTATGCTGTTCAAAAAATTGCTCGAGATAACCGAGGATTTCCTCTTCGCTTCCGCACCGGTGGAAACGAAGCTCTCCCGATTTCCGGAAGAAACCGGTATGTCTCTTCAGACTGGATTTGTTTGCCGCCTTTATGTCTGCTTGACGGTCCCCCAGGATTCGGACGGGGGCGTCTACAACATATTCAATGCCGGCTTTTATGCTGCGGCGCTTAAAGTATTCCAGGATTCCGGCATGGTTCGGAGAGTGGCCCGGCAGATTGGATAGATCGATTCGGTTATACGCAGTTGAACGGGTACACAGATTTTCCAGGAGCGCCTCCAATGCTCCCGGAATTTCAGGGTCGATTATGAAATCGCAGTAGTCGGATGCATGATTTTCCCCGCCGATAAAGCAGACATGATTTTGCGTTCTACCCAGCGGATCCTTACCCCGGGTAATCATCATCGGCGCAATTGCGGCCAGCCGCGCATCAGCATATCCAAGGATCACCAGGAGTTCATGGGAGCCGCCGAAGACCCGCCACCAACAGATATGCCAGGGGAACGTCTGGAATATGCTGTGGCCGGGGGAGCGATCCAAAAGATCGTTCCACTCGGACTCCAGACCAGAAAGGTCTTCCCATCTCTCCAACCGAATCGTGTGAATCAGTGCCGTATCAGCTTTCAACGCTGTTCGCTCCCTGAGTCATGGCAAACCAGTGGTGACAGCCACAGTCCATGGGGACAAAACTTAGCCTACCGTTACTATTTTCGCCGCCGGGTGCGGCTTCATGAGCCGAATGGATCAGGGTATGGGGGCGTTTCGATTTTGCCTCGTCTTCGAACCAATCTACGATCCCGGATGTCATCACAAACACGCACATCCCCGCCGGGGTTTCGGATCATCTGCAGTAGCAAAACCGGCTGTCCGTCACAGGGCGGCCTTAGACAGCAGAGAATAAATTCCCGTCATGGCCACACTCCGTCCCCTTGCCGAAAACGATATCCCCGCCGTTGCCGCGCTTTTCGGGCGCGTATATCCCCAACATCGCTGGGCATCGCAGGCTGCGTGCGAGTCCTACTTCCGCGAGATGCTGTTCGACAACCCGTGGCGCGACCTTCAGTTGCCTTCCTGGGTGGCCGAGGAAAACGGTCGTATTGCCGGCATCCAGGCTGTAATACCGCGGCGCATGCAATTCTGCGGGCGCTCGATCCGCGTCGCCGTGAACTGCCAGTTGATGGTAGACCCGGATAAGCGCCACAGCCTTATCGCACTGCAATTGGCGAAAGCGTGTCTCTCCGGGCCACAGGACCTCACGCTAACCGACGGCGCAAACGACTTGTCCCGGCGCATGTGGATCGTGCTCGGCGGAACGGCGCCGCCGCTCTACAACCTTCACTGGATACGACCGCTTCGTCCCGCCAGGTACATGCTGTCGCTGCTGGAAGATCGTGCAGCATTCATTCTTCCTCTGACGCTGGCGGCACGCCCCCTCAGCGTCTTAGCGGATACGCTTGCGGCACGGTTGCGCCCGGACTGGTTCCCTCGTGAGCAAGCCGGATTGACGGAGGATGCGCTCGATCCGGCGACAATGCTGGAACACTTGCCCGACGTCATGAACGGCAGCCTGCTACAGCCGGCCTACGACACACGCTCGCTGATGTGGCTGCTCAACCAGGCGGCCCTGAAAATACGCCACGGAACGCTGCGCGCGCGCGCGGTGCGCAGCGGCAAGCTGCGGCTGATCGGCTGGTACCTCTACTACGTACGCGCCGGCGGAATAAGCGAAGTCGTCCAGATAGCCGCCCGGAAAGGATCTTTCGAGCAGGTATTTCAGCATCTCCTCGCCGACGCCTGGCGGCACGGCGCCCTGGCCGTGCGGGGACGCCTCGATCCGGGCCACGCCGCTGAACTTTCGGATCGGTGCTGCTGGTTGCGGCGCGAAAGTCCATGCACGCTGGTTCATTCGCGGTTTGCCGACGTATTGGCCGCCATTCATCAAGGCGGCGCCTTTCTCAGCCGTCTCGAAGGGGAGTGGTGGCTGCGCTTCCAGGGAGGATAAGCAAAGAAATCAAATTTCACCAGCTCTGGTGGCGCGCCATTATTTAGAGCCTGTCCGTGAATACTGTAGTTAAAAAGCTACGCAAAGACATTGTATCTCGTCAATTAAATAACGATTTCACGATGGAGAATTTAGTGCGAAAGCGCTATTTTTACTACCCATGAATTGCACAATACTTGTTGTCGAAGACGAACTGGTCACCCAGAAGCTGATAGCGGTTAATCTCGAACGCGCCGGTCATCAGGTGGTGCGCGCGGCCAGCGTGGCTGAGGCCAAAGCAGCCATCAAGGAGGTCTTGCCTGCTTTGATATTGCTCGATTGGGTGCTTCCAGGCGTCACCGGGGTAAGTTTTATCAAGCAGTTGCGTACCGATCAACGCACCCGCGATATCCCGATCATCATGCTGACAAGCCGATTACAGGAGACCGACAAGATCACGGGACTCGAAGTCGGCGCCGACGACTACATTACCAAGCCTTTCTCGCCGGGAGAAATGCTGGCGCGTGTGAAAGCGGTGATCCGCAGGCGCGCGCCTCAGCACAGCGATGATATTGTGGAAATTGCCGGGCTGAGACTTGATCCAGTGGCTTACAGGATTACCGGTAACAGCAAAAAAATCGAGCTCGGCGCAATCGAGTTTCGCCTGCTGCATTTTTTCATGACACACCCGGATCGCGTCTACAGCCGCAGTCAGTTGCTCGACGAGGTCTGGGGCGATCATGTTTTCGTTGACGACCGCACCGTAGACGTTCACATTCGTCAAATCCGGCAGGCGCTCCAACCGTCAGGCCACGATGAAATGATCGAAACCTTGCGCGGACTCGGATACCGCTTCCTGCCGGGCCTGGAAGCGGCGGAATTGCTTGCGGATATTCCATCCCAGCGGAGTTTCTAAATCCGGTGATAGGCGTCTTCCAGGCGCACGATGTCGTCTTCGGCGAGATACGCGCCTGACTGAATCTCGATGATTTGAAGGGGGATTTTTCCTGGATTCTCCAGGCGGTGCCGTACGCCGATCGGGATGTAGGCGGACTGATTCTCGGCGAGAAGCAAGGTTTCTTCACCGCGCGTAACCAGAGCCGCGCCGCTTACCACCACCCAGTGCTCGGCGCGATGGTGATGCAGTTGCAGCGACAGCATGGCGCCCGGATTGACGGTGATGCGCTTGACCTGGAAGCGGTCGCCGGAATCGACGTTTTCGTAAGTACCCCAGGGGCGATGAACTTGCCGGTGCGCATTGCACTCGGGGCGCCCCTGCGAGCGTAGTTGTTCCACAATTCCCCCTACGCACTGGACACTGCCGCGATCCGCGACGAGCAACGCATCCGGCGTTTCGATGATTGCGATGTCCTTCAAGCCGATACCCACGACCAGACGCCGCGTCGAGTGGATATAGCTATCTGAAACTGCATGCAGATGGACGTCGCCCTGGATTGCGTTGCCGTCCGCATCCTTGGACGCCCTTTCCCATAGTGCGTTCCAGGATCCGATGTCGGACCAGCGAAATGCAGCCGGAACGACGGCGGCGGCCTGCGTCTCTTCAAGTACGGCATGGTCAATGGAAAGCGGACTGCAATGCAAAAATAAGGCCGGATCAATCCGGCGAAAGCCGTGATCATCGACCACTGCATCGGCTGCCGTCTGGCAGGCTGCCGCCAGTTCGGGTTGCAGGCGCTTCAATTCTGCGAGAAAGCGCCCGGCATGGAACAGAAAGATGCCGCTGTTCCAATAGTACCTTCCGGAAGACACAAAACGGCTTGCGATTTCGCGTTCCGGCTTTTCGACGAAGTTCGATACCCGGTAGCATTTCTGAAAATTTCCAAGCGGTTCGCCGCGCTCGATATAGCCATATCCCGTTTCCGGCCCTCGGGCCTCTATGCCGAATACGACCAGGTATTCGGCCAGCGCCGCATCGGCGCCGGCAGACACGGCATCGCGGAACTCACCGTTGTCCGGGATGTCGTGGTCGGATGGGAGGATCAGCATGACCGCTTCCGGGTCTTCGCGCACCAGATTGTGGGCGACAATTGCGGCAGCCGGCGCGGTGCTGCGCCCAAAGGGCTCGACATAGAGCCGGTACGACTCCACGTGTTTCGCTTTAAGCTGATCCTGTAACAGGAAGCGATGTTCCTGGTTTGTCACGATGATGGGAGATTGTGCGTCCTGCATGCCATGCAAGCGCTCCAGCGTTGCCTGGAAAGGGCTCACCCCTTGCAGCAATGGCAGGAACTGCTTCGGATAGGAATTGCGGGACGTCGGCCAAAGCCGGGTGCCTGATCCACCCGACAAAATAACGGGGTATATGCTCATAGAACCGTCCTTCCTGCGCAGCCGGTTGTTGTAATCTCAGTAAACATCCTGCTTTTTCAACACGACAAATATGGTTTTTATCACTATCAGAATATCCAGCTGCAGCGACCAGTTTCTCAGGTAGGTCAGATCGCTGTCGATCCTGGCCTTCATCTTGTCGAGCGTATCGGTCTCCCCGCGCAGGCCGCTCACCTGAGCGAGCCCGGTAATGCCCGGCTTGACCTTGTGCCGGATCATGTAACCCCTGATCAGGTTTCGGTACATCTCGTTGTGGGCAACGGCGTGAGGGCGGGGTCCGACCACACTCATGCGGCCTTGCAGGACATTGATGAACTGGGGCAGCTCATCCAGGGAAGTTCGCCGAAGAAACGCTCCGAAGCGAGTCACGCGCCGGTCATTGCGTGTTGCCTGCTTGATCGTATTGCCGTCCTCCAGCACTGTCATCGTGCGGAACTTGTATACGACGATTTCCTTTCCGTCGACGCCGTAGCGACGCTGCTTGAACAGCACCGGACCGGCGGAGGTCAGCTTTATGCCTATGGCGATAGCCAGCATGAGCGGGGAAACCAGTACGAGGATGACCGATGCCAGGAGGATGTCGCTGGCGCGCTTGATCAGGCTGTTGATTCCATAGAACGGCGTCTCGCACACGGCGACCACCGGCATGCCGTCGATGGAATCCATACGCGCCTGGATCAGGTCGAACAGGAAAATATCCGGAGTAAAGTAGATCGACGCGGTTGTGTCATGCAGTTCTTCCAGAAGCGTGAGAATCCGCCGCTGGGACGCCATCGGCAAGGTAATGTAAATCAGGTCGATACGATGAGCTTTCACGTATTCGGCAAGCTGGCTCAACGAGCCGAGCGTATTGCCCGCCCGGGTACCCAGGCGCTCTGGATTTCTGTCTTCGAAGTAGCCCGCGATACGCACGCCATGAAATGGGTTGGCGCGAATCCGCTCTGCCAGCTCGCGGCCCAGCGGCCCACCGCCTGCGATCACGGCCGTCCTCCGGACGCCTTCGGTCGCCAGCAGGAACGGCAATACAACCGGTGTAAGGAGATAAACGACGAGCAACGCGAACGGGGTTGCGATGGCCCAGGCGCCGATAACCCGCAGATCGAAAGAGTGCAGCGTTTTTGTCGCCCAGCCGATGAGCAGCAGCAGCCCGGCTACGACCAGCCAGCCTGAAAACACCTCGCGCGCCAGCGTATGAACAGTGGAGTGCCTGGGGGTATTTCCGGGAAAGGTCAGCGAGAAAACGATCAATACAAAAATCAGGTAATGCCCCTTGAGCGGCACGCCGAACGCCAGCGAGCAGATCAGCAATGTGCTGATCGTCACGAAAGCCGGGAGGGTCACATACAACAACTCGGCAGGCGCGAGCTGTCGATGCAGGAGATTTCGGTGCGATTGACTTGCTGCGATCACGATGCGGGGACGGGAGAGCTGCAGACAGGCAGCACACTACCTCCCCATTGCGAAGTCCCGGTAATGCGCCCGCTTAGTTCCAAAGGACTACGCGGGGACACAGAATATCCCGCTGGCGCAAAAGCAGAGAGGGCGTGAATGGTCGCGTGACGCCGCAGGCAAAGAACCCTGATTCCCGGAAAAGATCGCCGGATGGAGGCCGCACTTACCTTTTGGCTTGCGGGGCGCGTCAGATAAACAAAGAGTTGTGATTGCAGCGCCGCGCCGGGAAACGCTCCTCAAAAAATTTCATATTCATTTCATAAACGGCCCCCATATTACAGGGGCAAACGACCCAGACCTAAAAGACGCGCATGCAAATAAGCAAACACCAATTGAGCGAACCGCGCCAGCCTGTGCCGCCCGTATCTCAAATTACAACCTCTGTGTACGGCGATACGTCAAGCTTGGCATATCTTCTCGATCAGATCGAGCTTGAGTCGCTCATTCTCAATATGCATGTTTCGCTCAGGGTGCGCATGCGAAGCCAGCTTTTTACCTGGACCCAGGGCCTGCTGCAGGATCTGGTTAAACATGAGTTACTGATTTGTTCATCGAATAACCCCGGACAAGCGACATATCTTGTCGACAATTTTGCGACATCCGCAGATGAAACCAGACTCTTCAGCGATTTGTTCCGCAGAGACGCCTCTCTGGCGCCGCACCTTGTCAAAACATGGGAAGAAAATGATTTTGAACCGGTAGTTTGCGATACTGGAAGCATGGGTTCAAGTAATGTGCTTGCCCGCGAGCTGAGCCGGATAGGGGCCGACAAGGTTCTCGCGCATGGCACATATGACGAGCTTGGCAAGCTGGCGAGTCTCTTCGTTTTTGCCTGCCGGTCAGATGCGATTGGTGCAAAACAGATTTATTTTGTCAAATTGATCGTGCCGTTCCTGCAATTGGCATGGCTGCGCAGCAGAGTAAACCGGGCAGTTGAAAACGCCGGTGAAATTACGCCAAAGGCGAATCGAATTACCGCCAGAGAGCGGGAGATCCTGCGCTGGATCCAGCTCGGCAAAAGCAACCATGAGATTGGAATCATTCTGGATATCAGCCCGCTGACGGTGAAAAACCACGTGCAAAAAATATTGCGGAAGCTGAACGTACTGAATCGGGCGCAGGCAGTGGGAACAGCACTGGCTCTGCGCATCCTCAATATGTAAGCGCCATTGAAAGGAAATGTACAATGAAATCCAGACTCGAATTAAAAGTAGTTGCAGCTTCGTTAGCCCTGGCAGTGACCAGCGGACAGGCGATTGCCGCGAATAAATTCGGCGATCACGGAAATCTTGTCCTGACAACCGTTATTCCATCGGCAATGGCCGCCATTACCCGGGAAAGTTCCCCGTTGAAAGAGACAACGCCGGGTGGGGAATTTGGCGCAAAATCAAATGAAGGGACGGCGCCCGATCCGAACCATCCGGCCCGGATTTCCTCGGGACTCCTCCTGGCTGCCGCCGACAGGCTTGACAACCCGGCCACGGCATTTCCGCCTTCCAACGGCAAAGATACAGCTGCCGCGGGTTTCAGCCATCCAGCCGGGAGCCCGTCTTCTGCGATGGCTGCCGGCACTGTACCGGAGTCGCGTGAGCCGCGTAATTGGGCCATCGTTCTGGCCGGGTTGCTTGGCGTGGGCGCCATTGCACATCGCCGTATGCCGTTGTAACACCGCGCCCGTGGCAAAGCGGCATCCACACTTCAAATTCTGCGGTCTGCAAGTCGCAATGATCGCAGTGTCCGTTTTGATGCCGGTCACTAAGGCGTTTGCGCTCTGGGGCGACAAACTGCAGATACCCTTTGAAGAAACGATTACCAACGACGACAACCTGTTCCGCATCTCGAAAATCCTTGATCCGGCGGCGGCAATCGGCTCGTCGTCGGTATCCGACACATACCGTACCTTGCTGACAGGATTTAACCTTGACGTGCCGGTAAGCCGCCAGCGTTTCCAGGCAGGCTGTACCTGGAGTAACAATCGCTACAGCCGATTCAGCGATCTCGACTACACAGGCCGGGATGCCCGGGCTGTCTGGATATGGCAGTTCGGAAACAACTTGAACGGCCAGCTGGGCTATACGGAAACCCTGTCCCTGGCTTCATTTGCCTATATTCAGGCGAGAATTCCGGATCATCTGAAGACACGCCAGGGGTTTTTGAAAGCGACTTATCTTGCCACGCCCCGCTGGCGCGTTCAGACCAAGGTTAGCGCATTCGGCCAGACGAACAGCAGCCTGATATATCGTCTCAATGATGTCAATATATTCAACACTGACGTCAGCGTAAGCTACGTTACGCCGGCAGGAAACTCGGTCGGACTCGGCATGCACGCCGAGGACGGGCGCTTTCCAAACAGAGCGTCTGCCGCTGGAAGTCCCGCTGGAAGTCCCTTTGATAACGCATACCGCCAATACAACGCCAGCGCCATGACCGATTGGACAATTAGCGGTAAGTCGCATGTGACCGCGCACATTGGTCGCGTCAGCCGCCATTATGACCGCGCGCATCAGGGCGATTTTGAGGGCAATACCGCGAGTGCGGAATACGACTGGAAGCCAACTGACCGGTCTGCGCTGGCAATTCTGGTGCGGAGGGAAATCAGTCCATACCAGGACATTCAGTCGAACTTCGCCCTGGTCAAAGGAGTTACGCTGCGCCCGGCGATCAGAATATCCGAAAAGATCGATGTGTCATGGGTAATCGATCACAGCGACTGGTATTTCCTCGGCAATCCCGGGCTGGCGCCGGGAGGAGTGGCGGGCCGCACAGATCGGGTACGTTCATCGACGGTTACGGCTGCCTATCGCCCTTCCCGGACCATTTCACTGAAGTTGAGCGTGCAGCGCGAAAGCCGCTCGTCGAACATTCCCTTGGTGGATTACTCGTCCAACGTCATTTCGGTAGTTGCCCGTATTGCGTTTTAGGGTATGGCCGGCTCTCCAGAACGCAGGCGGCACACCCTCGCAAAACCAGCGGGTTGCAATTTCAGGACGAATATTGCACTGACCGCCGGTCTGCGGCGTTGCGGTGAAACTGCGGTTCTTCAAATCAATGCGGTGCGATCAACCAATTGAGATCCGTCACATCGCTGATGTATGGGCCGCTCGTCATCGTGGCGCCGTTCATGAACCAGATGACGTTTTTACCGGTCGAGCCGTTGCGCCACAGAATGTCCGCCTTGCCGTCACCGTTGAAATCGCCGATTCCGGAAATGCTCCAGTTCTGATCCGATACCGTGGTAATGAACGGGCTGCTCGACGCTGTAGCGCCATTCATCAACCAGACGGCGTTCTGGCCGGTCGAACGATTGCGCCAGACGATATCCGACTTGCCATCCCCGTCGAAGTCGCCGACGCCGGCAACGCCCCAGTTCTGGTCCGCGACAGCGGTGACGGAGGCGCTGCTTGCTATCGACCCGCCGTTCATAAACCAGATGAGATTGTCTCCGGTAGTATTGTTGCGCCAGAGGATGTCCGCCTTGCCGTCGCCGTTGAAATCGCCGACTCCCGCAATTGTCCAGGCGAGGTCCGCTACTGTGGCGAAAATTCCG
>JACQAO010000038.1 GCA_016194935.1 Betaproteobacteria bacterium | reverse complement strand
GTCGTCGTGGGCCTGTTACCGGCGATGGCGCAGGATCTCAAGCTGTCGCTCGCCGAGGCCGGCAGGTTCGTCACCTGGTTCTCGCTTGCCGCAGCCCTGCTCGGCCCGCCGCTGACGATGCTGGCTGGCCGGCGCGATCCGGAATTGGCTTGCCGGGCGCGTGGTCGACCGCGATCCACTCGCGGCAACGGCGTGGGTGGCGTTCGCCCTGGCACGGCAGCCTCTTGCTCAAGCGATTCAACGTATGGAAAGTAATGCGAAGCCGAGCTCTTTGGCAGTTCGTTCATTGACATGCAGTTGCAGTTTTACTGATTTTCTGCAAAACTACCAAGCATGAAAACAACACTGACGATCACCGGGCGTGGCGTCATCACACTCCCAACTCAATTCCGCAAAGCGCTCGGCATCTCTGCGGCAGATCAACTGATCGCGGAAACAACGGCCGAGGGCATCTTGTTGCGGCCTGCCGTTACTCTGCCCATCGAGTTATACAGTGATGAACGTCTGCGTGAATTTGAACAGGCCGAGGCCGAGCTTGCCACCGTGCTGAACACAAAGTCGCACTAACGCAGTGCGGATTTTTCTGGACGCAAACATCCTTTTCTCGGCGGCATGGACTGATGGTGCGGTACGACAGCTACTTGCGCTCACCGAAGCCGCTGGACATGAGCTATGGGCAGATGCTTATGTATTCGAAGAAGCGCGGCGCAATCTGGCCGCGAAAACATCAACCGGCCTTGCCGTGCTGAATGCGATGGCAAACCGAATCAAGATCGGCGGCATGAGTACAGGACGCTTGCAGCTGCCGGATTCGATGAACTTGCCAGACAAAAACCAGCCGGTGCTTGCCGCCGCCATCCACCACCACTGCGACATACTGGTCACCGGCGACCGCACCCATTTCGGTCAGTTTTACGGGAAAACAATTCAGGGCGTTACTGTTTTATCGCCAGCGATGCTGGCGGAAACCATATTGTGTTAGAAGTACGGCTCGAACACGACTTCTTTACCGGTTTAACCTCTATCCGTCCTGATTCAGCCGCCGCGACTATCTGAAATTGAAGGAACCTCTGCAAGTAGCGCCGCCGCCATATCGCGGATCGCTTGCGCGGTTTTTTGCGGGTGTTCGAAAGGGAACAGGTGGCCGCCCTCGACGCGCTTCATGCGGAAGCGCCCACGCATTGCGGAAATGCCGATGCGCCGGACTTCCACGGAGTCGCGCCCGCCGATGAAACCTGCCGGTACCCGCAAGTCATGCAGCAAGTGGTGCAGGTGATGCGGGAAGGTGCAGTAGACCTGGTATTCGACACGCGGATCAAACCACAACACCCGCCCGCCCGATTCAGCATCTTCGACCGTGCCGTGCCGCGCATAATCCTCCAGGCATCCTGCATCGAAATACCGAAACAGTTTGCGGGTGCGAAAGTGCGCCACAGCCTCCGCCTCGCTGGCCCAGTGCTGGCGGCGCTGGAGGGTGGCGCGCGCCGGGGTGACGCGGTCGATGAAGCCGAAATACTTGCTCATCGCCAGACCACGCGCTTTGAGCGGGCCGATGATGGGCGCATCGAGCAGGATCAGCGCTGAGAATAGTTCCGGTCGCGCCACCGCCGCCATAAAGCTGAGAAAACCGCCCAGCGAATGACCGACGGCGATCACCGGATGCGGCCCCTGCGCCACGAAGTCGATCAGTTGTCTTTGCAATTCTGGCCAGCCGTCGTGCACCGGATAATCCGGATGATGGCCGAGGCGCGGCAATGCGTGAATCTCGAAATCGCTTTCCAGTCCGGCAAACAGTTTTGCATAGCATGGCGCGGGGAAGCCGTTGGCGTGGGAAAAAACCAGGTGGGGCCGGCTCAGCTTCATCGCTCCTCTTTCAGCAAGGCCTTGATCAGCGGCCATTGGCGCCGGCTGACCGGCAGCCTTTCTGCGACATCGCGCAGCAGCACCGACCAGCGGGTCTCGCCGTCGCTTTCGCTCTCGCGTTCCACGCCGATAATTGCGTTGCGCGCCACCAGGCAGTTGCGGTGCAGCCGGATAAAGCGTTCGCTGAATTCCTCTTCAAGATGGGTCAGCGATTCCTCGATCAGGTATTGGCGCTCACGGGTTTGCGCCGTCACATATTTCAGCTCGGCGCGCAGAAACAGAATGCTCGCCAGCGGCACCAGCAGGATGCGGCCGCGTTCGCTGGAGTGCAGATGCACCCGCCTTTCCGGCGCCAGGCTGCGTAATGCTGCGGCATCCGGCAACTTGCTCAGCTTGCTGATTTTTTTCAGCGCGGCCAGCAGGCGCGGCGCGCTGACCGGCTTGAGCAGATAGTCGATGGCGTTGAGATCGAAAGCGCTGACCGCGTACTGGTCGTAGGCAGTGGTGAAAATCACCGCCGGCGCGTTGCCGCGCGCCGCCAGGTGCTGCGCCAGGCCAATGCCGTCGAGGCGCGGCATGCGGATATCCACCAGCAAAACATCGACAGGCTCAACGGATGGTTCCGTCAAAAACTCCAGCGCTTCGACGCCATCCGCCGCCTCGCCGGCCACAGCATTGGGCAGTTCGGCGCAAATATCGGCCAGCAGATCCTTCAGCCGGTTGCGGGCCGGCGCTTCATCGTCAACAATCAGCAGGCGCAGCGGCGGCTGGCTCATGCCGTTGCTCCCATGCGACAGGGGATGGTGATGCGAACTTTATAGCTTCCAGTTGCGGATTCCACTTGGGTTTCCAAGTGTGCATCGAGATCATAAAACAGCATCAGCCGCTCACGGATATTGGCCAGCGCCATTTGATTGCCGGCATGTGGGCTGGCGGCCGGATCGTAGGGGTTGGTCATTTCTATCAGCAGGCGTTCGCCCTGGCGGGTAAAGCGGATATTGATTTCGCCGGGTTTTTCAGCAGGCTCAACGCCATGATAGACGGCGTTCTCCAGCAAGGGTTGCAGCATCAGCGGCGGCATCAGGGCGTCCGGCGGACAGGCCTGGATATCCCAGTTAACCTGCAAGCGCTCGCCCAAACGCAGGCGTTCCAGATTGAGATACTGGCGGGCCAGCGCGATCTCCTCGGAAAGCGGCACCAGCTCCCGGTTCTCCCGCATCAGTACGCGGAATAAATCGGATAGTTCTTCCAGCGCCGCCTCGGCGCGGCGCGGATCGGAACGCATCACGCCGAGCACGGCATTCAAGGCATTGAACAGGAAATGCGGACGGATGCGGGCGGTCAGCGCCATCAGCCGCGCTTCGGCCAGGGCCGGTGTTTGCAGCCGCGCCCGTGTGGCGAAGTAGGCCAGCAACACAACCGAGCACAAGCCGGCCCAGAACAAGGGGCGCAACAGGCTGGTGTGGCCGTTCGAGGGGCCGGCCAGTGCGGCGCCGAGCACATGCGTCGCAGCCGTGGTCAGCAGCGCCAGACTCACCACCAGCGCCACGCCGGCACGATATGGCAGGCGCAGCAGCAAGCGCCGTAAAACACCCAACAGCAGCAGGCTGGCGAACAGCGGCGGTTCCAGCGCCGCCGCCAGTATCGCCAATTCCGCCGGCAATTCGGCCAGTTGGCGATTCGCCGCCAGCGCAGTCAGTGCCGCCAGCGCATTGGCGCCGAGCAGAATCCGCAGCCACACGCCGGGACTACTGAAGTCCGGCAGGCGGGCCGTGCTGGGGTTTTGCCGTATACTTGTCATCTTGTGAATGCCGAATGTTTCAGACCAATTATGACAGACCAGCACCTTTATGCCCCAGAGGGTATTTATGCCCCAGAGGGTAACGATGCCAGCAGCAAAGCCTGGTCGGGCAGATTTTCCGAACCCGTCGCGGATGTCGTCAAACGCTATACCGCCTCAGTGTTTTTCGACCGGCGCATGGCGCTGCAGGATATTCGCGGCTCGCTGGCCCATGCCCGCATGCTGGCGAAGCAGGCCATCATTTCCGTTCCCGACCTCACCGCCATCGAGCGCGGCATGGCGCAGATACAAGGCGAAATCGAGCGCGACGAGTTTCAGTGGAAGCTCGACGACGAGGACGTGCATCTAAGTATCGAGAAACGCCTCATCGCTCTTGTCGGCGATGCCGGCAAACGGCTGCACACCGGGCGCTCGCGCAACGACCAGGTCGCCACCGACATCCGACTGTGGCTGCGCGATTCCCTCGACGTAATCGACACCCTGTTGCGCGGCTATCAAGCGGCCCTGCTTGACCTGGCCGAGCAGCACGCAGCGACGCCCATGCCGGGCTACACGCATATGCAGGTGGCGCAGCCGGTGACCTTCGGTCATCATCTGCTGGCCTACGTCGAGATGGCGCAACGCGACCGCAGCCGCCTGGCCGATTGCCGCCGCCGCATGAACCGGTTGCCGCTCGGTGCAGCGGCGCTGGCCGGCACCAGTTTTCCCATCGACCGGGAATTTGTGGCGCGTGAGCTGGGTTTCGACGGCGTCTGCGAAAATTCGCTGGATGCGGTGTCGGACCGTGATTTCGCAATTGAATTCAGCGCCGCTGCGGCGCTCATCATGATGCACATCTCGCGCTTCTCCGAGGAACTGGTGTTGTGGATGAGCCCGCGCATCGGCTTCATTGATCTCGCCGACCGTTATTGCACCGGCTCCTCGATCATGCCGCAGAAAAAAAACCCGGATGTGCCGGAACTCGCGCGCGGCAAGAGCGGTCGCGTCTATGGTCACCTGATGGGCCTGCTGACTCTGATGAAAGGCCAGCCGCTGGCCTACAACAAAGATAACCAGGAAGACAAGGAGCCGCTCTTCGATACGGTCGATACGCTGGCCGACACCTTGCGCATTTTTGCCGACCTGGCGCCGGGCATCCGCGTCAAACCGGAAGCTATGGCTGCCGCGCTCAAGCAGGGCTACGCCACCGCTACCGATCTGGCGGATTACCTGGTGAAGCTGGGACTGCCGTTCCGCGACGCGCATGAGGCGGTGGCCCGCGCGGTGCGTGCGGCGGAAGTAAAAGGCTGCGAGCTTGCCGAGCTGTCGCTGGAAGAATTACGCGCTCATGCTCCCGCCATCGGCCAGGAGGTGTACGCCGTGCTCAGCGTCGAAGGTTCGCTGGCTGCGCGCGATCACATCGGCGGCACTGCGCCGAAGCAGGTGCGCGCCGCCATCGCGCGGGCGCGCCAGGCGCTCGCTTAGATCTGCGTATGGCCCCGGCTGGCCGCCCGGGCAAATCTTATGGAGCGCATCGGCAAATACCGGATTGTCAAGAAACTGGGCGAGGGCGCGACATCCACCGTCTACCTCGCCGATGACCCCTTCGCCCGGCGCGAAGTAGCGATCAAGGTGATTTTTTCTGAGGCCCTGAAACATGGCAGCAAGGGTCACGCCTACCACCACATGCTGATCAACGAAGCATCGCTGGCCGGCAAGCTGACGCATCCGCACATTGTACAAATTTACGATGCGGTGGTAGATGAGGACTTGAGTTATATCGTCATGGAATATGTGCGCGGCGGGACACTGGAGCAGTTCTGCACCCCCGACCGATTGCTGCCCTCCGAACGCCTGGTGGAGATCATTTTCAAATGCACGCGGGCGCTGGATTACGCATATCGCATGGGTGTCACCCATCGTGACATCAAACCCGCCAACATCCTGCTGACGGAAGATTCAGACGCCAGCGGCAGCGACATCAAAATTTCCGATTTCGGCGCGGCGCTCACCAGCGGCAATGACCGCACCCAGGTTGCCGGCGTCGGTTCGCCGGCCTACATGTCGCCACAACAAGTGTGCGAAGCGCCGCTCGATCACCAGACCGACATCTACTCGCTGGGCGTAGTGATGTATCAATTACTCTGTGGTCGTCTGCCGTTCCAGGCCGGCAACCATTTCAGCATGATGTATCAGATCACCCAGGTCGAGCCGCCGCCGCCTTCGGCCTTTCGCAACGATATTCCACCCAGTCTCGACGCCATTGTCGGGCGCGCCATGAAAAAGCGGGTCGATCTGCGTTACGCCGCGTGGGATGAGTTTTCTCACGACCTGGCGCTGACTTTCCGCAACACTCAACTCTCGGTTAGCCAGCAGGGGATATCCGACAGCGAGAAATTCGCCACCTTGCGCACGCTGCGCTTCTTTAGCGAGTTCAGCGACGTGGAAATCTGGGAAGTAGTGCGCTTCTCGAAATGGCAGGTGGTTGCGCCCGACACCGTCATCATGAAGGATGGCGAACCCGGCGATTTCTTCTGTTTTCTCTGCGAGGGAAAACTGCGGGTGATCAAGCGCAATCACACGCTCGACCTGCTCAGCCCCGGCGAATGCTTCGGCGAAATGGCGCTGATCGGCAACAACCGCCGCATCCGCGGCGCCGACGTGGTGGCGGAGTCGGTCGCCAGAATCATCACCATCAGCAGCGAATCCCTGCGTCAGGCTTCACAACCCTGCCGCATGCATTTTTACCAGGCTTTCCTGGAAGTTCTATCGATCCGCCTGGGCCTCGCCAACATCCGTTTAGCGTCGATCTGAACCGCCAGTGCTGTTTCAGGCGGTCGCCAGATTCTCCAACTGCTTCTGCAATTCGCCCGCCTGGTACATCTCTTTCATGATGTCGCAGCCGCCGACGAATTCACCATTGACGTAGAGCTGCGGAACCGTCGGCCAGTTGGAATATTCCTTGATGCCCTGGCGTATCTCCGGCTGGCTCAGCACATCCACTGTGGCAAATTGATTGACGCCGCAGGCCTTGAGAATCTGCACCGCTGTGGCGGAAAAACCGCACTGCGGCGATTGCGGGGTACCTTTCATGAACAGCACCACCGGACTGCCGGTGACGGTGTCATGTATCTGTTTTTTCACATCCATTTCTTAGTCTCCAGTAATAGTTGATAAGTTTTGTCGGGAATTATTGTAGCGAATCCCGACCTCTGCCGTCAAGCCTAATCCTACACCCGCCCGCCGGAAACCCGGACGATCCCTGATAAATCGCGGTGCTGTTCGATCTCGACGTAGCCTGCTTCTTCCAGCAAGCTGCGCACCGCCGAAGCCTGATCGTAGCCATGTTCGAACAGCAGCCAGCCGCCGGGCTTTATGTGACGCGGCGCGGCGGCGATTATGCGGCGGATCGCTTCCATTCCGTCGGCGCCGCTTGCCAATGCCTGTGGCGGCTCGAAGCGCAAGTCGCCTTGGCTGAGATGCGAATCGCCCAAGGGGATGTAGGGTGGATTGGCAACGATCAGGTCGAAGCATTCGCCGTCAAGTTCCGCAAACCAGTCGCTTTCGGCGAAGTGCAACGCGGCAGCGTGATCTGCGGCGTTGCGCCGCGCCACGGCCAGCGCGTCTGGCGAGATGTCGGTGGCGGTAACCATCGCCGCTGCGAGTTCCAGCGCCAGCGACACCGCAATGCAGCCGCTGCCGGTACCCAGATCCAGAATGCGCGGCAGGGGTTGGCCGGATAATTTTGCGATGCCCAGTTCGACCAGCAGCTCGGTCTCCGGCCGGGGGATCAGCACCGGCGGCGAGACTGCAAAGTTGCGCCCGTAAAACTCGCGCAGGCCGGTCAGGTAGGCAATCGGCTGGCCCGCCGCACGGCGCTTCAGCAAATCCGCAAAACGCGCGGCGGCGTAGTCACTCAATTCTTCTTCGCGGTGGGCTTCCAGATAAGCCGTATTGCAAGTCAGCACATGGCGCAGCAGCAGCTTCGCCTCGCTGATTGAAATTTTTTCCCGCGCTACTGCGAGGACATCGGCAATCGTGTTCACATGCTTTCGGACAACCCAGCCAGCAACTCAGCCTGGTGTTCTGCCGTCAATGCGCCCACCAATTCATTAAGATCGCCGTCCATGATGGCGTCGATCTTGTACAGGGTCAGGTTGATGCGGTGATCAGTGATACGGCCTTGCGGGAAGTTGTAGGTGCGGATGCGCTCGGAACGGTCGCCGCTGCCGATCAAACTCTTGCGGGTCGAGGCAATCTTGGCCTGCTGTGCGCGCGTCTGCTGGTCCTTGATGCGCGCCGCCAGCACCGCCAGCGCCTGCGCCTTGTTGCGGTGCTGCGAGCGATCATCCTGGCACTCGACGACGATGCCGGTGGGCAGATGGGTGATGCGTACCGCCGAGTCGGTCTTGTTGATGTGCTGGCCGCCGGCGCCGGAAGCGCGGAAGGTGTCGATGCGCAACTCGGCCGGGTTGATCTCGACTTCGGCCAGCGCATCGGCCTCCGGCAGCACCGCCACGGTACACGCCGAAGTATGGATGCGGCCCTGCGTCTCGGTGGCCGGCACGCGCTGGACGCGGTGTCCGCCCGACTCGAATTTGAGTTTGGAGTAAGCGCCGTTGCCGACGACGCGGGCGATCACTTCACGGTAACCGCCAAGCTCCGATTGGCTGGCCGAGATCACCTCAACCTGCCAGCGTTGCCGCTCGGCGTAGCGACAATACATGCGGAACAGGTCGCCGGCGAACAGCGCCGATTCGTCGCCGCCGGTGCCGGCGCGAATTTCCAGAAACAGGTTGCGTTCGTCGTTCGGGTCGCGCGGCAGCAGCGCCATGCGCAATGCCTCTTCAACGCGCTCGATTTCCTCGCGGCAGCGCGGCAGTTCATCTTCCGCCAGCGCTTTCATCTCCGCATCGGCAAGCATCTCCTGCGCGCCCCGCAGCGCTTCCTCGGCACTGCGGTATTCTGCGTAGAGCGCCACCACCGCGCCGATCTCGGCGTGCTCGCGGCTCAGCTTGCGGTAGCTGTCCATATCCCGCGTCGCGCCCTCCTCGCCCAGCAGGCGGTCAAGCTCGGTCAGTCGTCCGGTGAGTTGTTCAAGTTTGTCGCGTATGCTTGGTTTCATAATGACATGTAAATGCATCGCGGCGCGCATGGACTCTTGCGCGCAGTTAACGCGAGTCCGTTATTCCGTCACTCTCCGTGGTGCAGGTGGTAGATGCGCGTGATCATCTGCGCCAGTTGGTTGCGCTCGTCGCCTTCTGCATGGTTGAGGGCCTGCATCGGCGCATGCAGCAGCTTGTTGGTGATGCCTTGCGAAAGCGCCTCCAGCACTTGTTCCGGACTGTCGCCGCGCGCCAGCAGTTTGTGCGCATGCTCCAGCTCATGGCGGCGGGCGCGTTCGGCGGCATCCCGCAAGGCCCGGATGGTCGGCACGGCGTCCCTTGCATCCATCCAGTGCAGAAAACTATCGACGCGCGTATCGATAATCTGTTCCGCTTCAACCACCGCCGCCTGGCGCGATTCCATGCCACTCTCCACGATCTGGCCGAGGTCGTCGAGGGTGTACAGAAAAACGTCGCCGAGCTTGCCGACCTCTGCCTCAATATCGCGCGGCACTGCCAAGTCGACCATCACCATCGGTCGATGGCGGCGTGCCTTGATCGCCCGCTCGACCATGCCCAGACCGATGATGGGTAGTGGGCTGGCGGTGCAGGAGACGACGATATCGTAATCGGCGAGACGCCCGGCAACTTCGTCGAGGGGAATGGCATCGCCTTGAAACCGCTGCGCCAGCTCTTCCGCGCGCCGCAAGGTGCGGTTGGCGATGGTAATGCGTTGCGGCTGATGGCCCGAGAAATGCGCGGCGCATAACTCTATCATTTCTCCGGCGCCAATAAACAGCACCCGCTGACCCGCCAGACTCTCAAAAATGCGTGACGACAAATGCACCGCAGCAGCGGCCATCGAGACGATGTTGGCGCCGATGGCGGTGGTCGAGCGCACTTCCTTAGCCACCGCAAAAGAACGCTGAAACAGCTTGCCCAGCAGGATGCCGAGTGTGCCGGCTTGCTCCGCAGTGCGCGCCGCCTGCTTCATCTGGCCCAGAATCTGCGGCTCGCCCAGCACCATCGAATCCAGCCCGCTGGCAACGCGGAACAAATGGCGCACGGTTTCACGTTGCGGCAGGGTATAAATATAGGGACTAATCCGCTCGACCGGCAAAGCGTGGTACTCAGCCAGCCACTCGGCGGCGGCGGCTGGTTGCCCGGCAGCGCAATAGAGTTCGGTACGATTGCAGGTGGACAGGATCGCCGCTTCGCGTACCGGCTTGGCGCGCACCAGATCGCTCAACGCCTGTGACAGGCGTTCCGGCAAAAACGCCACCTGCTCGCGCACAGCCAGCGGCGCTGTATGGTGGTTGATGCCGAGGGCGAAGAGTTGCATGGACGTAAACACGCTATCCTGAAAAAATCCAAGGAAATTATAGCATTGCCCATGTCGGCGGCCCTGGCCGGGCCTCTTGGCAATACCGCATGAGGTTTAGCAGAACTACGGATTACACCGGCAATAGTTGCCGGTTGAACTACGCTTTCAGCACTGCCTCATTTATGACGATGGGGATATGGCCGCACTCTCTGCGGTACGTGCAGGGGCATCATGATCCAGGCACATTATTTGCGTCTATCCACGCCAGGCATGCACATCATTGCCGGCACACGGGGGAACGCCATGTATAAAAACGACATGATCCGGCGGTTGCTAAATGGATTCGAGTCGGACCGATTTATCGCAGACAAGGCCGATGAAGTTGATCGTGTACAGATCAATCAAGCGATTCAAGCGGAGCTGTCGCGCCTCTCGGAGTTGACGTACAGAGAAATCGAGGCGCTTTATTACTCTTCCACCGAAGATTTTGCCTGTGACTGAAAGGCTTTTGCCTGCATCGCTGCCAACGCACGCTGGAAAACCTGAGTCAGCAATATTGGTGGCCAGGGGCGGAATCGAACCGTCGACACGCGGATTTTCAATCCGCTGCTCTACCAACTGAGCTACCTGGCCAGGAAGCCGGGCATTATAGTCAAACTACCGTAGTCGAGTCAAAGCAAAGCTTTCTCCTCTTCGCGTATCTCGTACTGTGTGGTCGTACCTGATAACTCCGGGCGCATAAAAGAAAAGCCCGCAACGCGGGCTTTTCCGAGGCTGCCTTGCTTGCAGATCAGCGCAGATCAGTCTTGATGGATATCGCGGTCCTTGGTTTCCTTGAGGAACAGCGTGCCGATCACCAGGGTCATCAGCGCCACGATTATCGGATACCACAAGCCATAATAGATATCGCCGGTCGCAGCCACCATCGCTGTCGCCACCAAAGGCAGCATGCCGCCGAACCAGCCGTTGCCAATGTGGTAAGGCAGCGACATCGAGGTATAGCGGATGCGGGTAGGGAACAATTCGACCAGGAAAGCCGCGATCGGCCCATACACCATGGTGACATAGATCAACATGATGAACAGGATCAACAGCGTCATGCCGTAGTTAACCTTGTCCTTATCTGCCGGGCCGGGGTAGCCAGTCGTCTTCAGCGCAGCATCTGCCTTTTTGGCATCCCACGCTCCTTTGAGTTCCTGGTCACCGATCTTCACCACCAGCTTCTCGCCAGGCGCCGCCGGTAGCGAACTGAACGACAAACCCTGCTTGGTGAGATAGTCCTTGGCTTTGTCGCAATCGCTGAATTTGCTCCACGGCCAGACGAACACATGGAACTGACAGTCCTCCGGCGCGGAGGCCACGCTGACGGCAGTCTTGGCGGCATAGGTCTCAAGCGCCGGATTGACGTAATGGGTCAGCGCACCGAACAGAGGGAAGTAGGTGAACGCCGCCAGCAGGCAACCCGCCATGATGATTTTCAGCCTGCCTATTTTGTCGGAGAGCCAGCCGAATACAATGAAGAACGGCGTACCCAGCAGCAGTGATGCGCCGATCAGCATGTAAGCGGTCAGATAGTCGAGCTTCAGCGTGATGGTCAGGAAAAACAAGGCGTAGAACTGCCCTGTGTACCACACCACACCCTGGCCGGCAGTAGCGCCGAGCAGCGCCAGCAGCACGAACTTGTTGTTGGGATATTTGAGGAAGCTGTCGGTAAGCGGCGCCTTGGAGCCCTTGCCCTCGGCCTTCATCTTCTGGAACACCGGCGATTCCTGCAACTTGAGCCGGATATAGACGGAAAACACCAGCAGAATCGCCGATACCAGGAACGGGATGCGCCAGCCCCAGTCAGCGAAAACCGCAGCATGCATCCAGACACGGCAACCGCCGATCACTGCCAAAGCCAGGAAGAAACCCAACGTCGCAGTGGTTTGAATCCAACTGGTATCGTAGCCGCGCCGGTGATTCGGCGCATGCTCGGCCACATAAGTTGCGGCCCCGCCGTACTCGCCACCCAAAGCCAGGCCCTGTAGCAGCCGCAAGCTCACCAGCAATACCGGGGCCAGCCAGCCTATGGATTGGAAAGTTGGCAGCAAGCCCACTCCGAAGGTGGCGCCGCCCATCACCACGATGGTCACCAGGAAGGTGTACTTACGCCCGACCAGGTCCCCGATGCGACCGAACAGTAGCGCTCCGAAAGGGCGCACCAGAAAGCCCGCCGCGTAGGTGGCAAAAGCCGACAGCAGCGCTGCCGTATCGTTGCCGGGAGGGAAAAACAAGGCGGCGAAAAACGGCGCCAGGGTCGCGTAAAGATAAAAGTCGTACCACTCGAATACGGTTCCCAGCGACGAAGCGAAAATTACTTTCTTCTCCTCCGGCTGAAAATCCGGGGCCTCTTTGGCTGTCTCGGTTACTACGGACATTTGGCTCTCCTCCTTATATTTATTTGTGGAATTAACACGCGCACAGGTCTTTCAACCTGGACATACCTTACAGCAAAGAGAAAGCACCGGCAATATCCCTTCCCCAGCCCGCAGACAGCCTG